>DATDXW010000048.1:0-10334 GCA_035289125.1 archaeon
AGACGAACCGCGCGTCATGGAGCCGCACACTTTCTCTAAGCTCGTCTGGATGCCGATAGAGGATTACAAAAACTACACTTCGCAACCCGGAATGAAGAAGGTTATGGAGATTCTGATGAAAGAAATCCTGTAAATACTGGATTATAAAATCTGGCGCGACAATATATTTTGTGGCGCAAAACCGGATTCTCATTCTCGGCGGCACAGGCGGGCGTGAGCACGCCGCAGGCTGGAATATTCATAGGAGCGCAGAAGTCCTCTACGCGCCCGGCAACGCAGGCACTGAACGGGACGGCAGGAACATAGATATTGACCCGTTTGATTTTCCCGCGGTATCCGATGTTATAAAAAGGGAGCGCGTGGACATGACGATAGTCGGGCCCGATGCGCTGCTGGAACAAGGAGCCGTGGATTATCTTACTGCCCGCGGTCACCGAGTTTATGGCCCGTCGCGGGAAGCCGCCCGCCTTGAATGGGACAAATTCTTTTCCTACGATGTGATGCACGAACTGCATATACCGCAAGCGTACTCTATAAAGTGCTCCAACATACGCGAAGCCGCCGATGCCGTAGAGAAAAACGCCAACGGAAGCGGCATCGTTCTGAAAGCGCGCGGTCTCACTGGCGGAAAGGGCGTGGGAGTTTTTGACACGATGCAGGAAGCCCTTCGCGAGCTGCACCTTCACGCCGAAAAATACGGGCAGGAGATGCTGGTAGCCGAGCGCCTCGTCGGCGAAGAGGTCAGTGTTTTCGGGTTGTCGGACGGCGAGCGCGTCGTCCCAATAATCCCGTCGTTCCAAGACTACAAGCGTCTTCTTGACGACGATAAAGGGCCGAATACGGGAGGCATGGGCGCATACGGGCCCGCTACGGTCGCGCCGCCTGACGTGGTTAGATATGTGGCAGAAACCATGATGACGCCGATTGTGCACTGGATGAAAAAACAGGGGCACGAATACCGGGGCTTCCTTTACGGGGGGCTTATGAAAACCCGTGCCGGCTGGAAAGTGCTTGAGTGGAACGCCCGATTGGGCGACCCGGAGACGCAGGCGTTGGCGATGATGGTGGATAATCTCTATGAAATCGTTACGTTGTCTCAGGAAGGCAGGCTGCGCGAGCAGGATATTTCGTACAACCCCGGAGCCGCCTGCTGCGTCGTCATCGCGGCTCCCGGTTATCCCGATGACCCGCAAACAGGGCGGATAATAACCGGCATAGACGATACTGAAGAAATAAAAGGCGTAAAAGTATTCCACGCCGGCACGCGCCGACGAGGCGACGACACCGTATCCAGCGGCGGGCGGCTGCTCGGCGTGACGGGTTATTCGCCGCTGGGCATTCGTGAGGCGCAGGCTCTCGCTTATCAGGCAACGCCGAAAATCCGCGTGGAAGGCGGCTCGCAGTACAGGCGAGATATTGGGAACAGGGCGTTTCGATAAACCGGATTCCTATTAAAAATCCACTGCAAGGGAATTGACGCACAGCGGTGCGTCGGTCTTCTTCGCAGTGTATTTGCACATTGAATTCTTTGGAATTCAATGTTTAAAACATTTTCCCCCTAATCTTCTTATCCATGCGGGGGTCGTGTAGCCTGGCCAAAGCCCCTTTCTCTTGTAAGAGAAAGGCCCTTGGGTTCAAAGAGAACCGAAAGGGATATTACAAAGTGCGCGGTCAATCACGTAAGGTTGAGGGCCTTATTCCTTAGTGGATACGAGAGTTCAAATCGGCGCGCCCTGCGGGACGCGGCGTGGAAGTCTCTCCCCCCGCATACTATCAATAATTAGGATGTATAATGGAATAAAAGAACCGAATAAAAGTACGATGAAGACTAATTTCGTTAAACTACAGGAAACACTATCGCAAAAAGTACAAACCGAAGATATGAAAAATTTATACTATTCGTTAGGCGCAAAAACTACTGCCATATTTAGAGTCATTGATTCCATAGAAAAGGACTGTGATGAGCTGGAACGAATCTGGGAAAACGGTTTTTATTCGGCTGCTTACAACGGAAAATTCACGAAGTTCGAACCAAAAGATAAGACGTATTGGCGAAAACATATAGATATATCCATAACAATTTCTGCGAATATCGACATCCTGTTCTATCTTGTGATGTCTTGCCTAGATATACTAGCCAAAAATACACGCGAAATTTATATATTCTGCAAAACGCCGTCAGCTAAAAGTCTGCCGAATTATACTTTCCCTAAGCAAAAAGATTGGTTAATAAAACATCCTGCTTTTGATAAGCCATATTCTGACTATTTGAAAGCAACTCATTGGATAGACGCTTTCGATATGAAACGAGACGTAGTAACACATAGATTAGCGCCATTGATATTACAAGAAAAGAAATTCGGGAATTTCAATGTCATATTCATACCAAATCTGAAAACGCGGGAACACTATGATGTGAGAGGTTACTGGAGAAAACTCAAACTCGATCTATCGAAATTCTTAGAATTTTATGGTCAACACTTTCTAACAAAGATAACCATATAATCACTCAATCTCAATAATCTTCCCGTGCTTGCCGACGGCTAACGAAATAGTGTTGCCGAGCAGGTCTTCATTGCCTTCCGCTTCGTGGATGTGCCCGTGCAGGTGCAAATCCGGCTTTAACTCGTAAATCATCTTCGTGACCGAGGACGAGCCGGGGTAACCGTATTCACGCTCAACCGCGCCGCCCTTCGGATGGACGTGCGTGACCATGATTTTCACCTTCTGCTCTTTCACGTCCTCAAAGCCCTTTCTAAGGCAGTTTCTCATTTCCTTTTCGCTTATCATGACCGGCCCGACGTTCGTTGCCCAGCCTGCGCCGAAGATGCCGACGCTATCGAGCAAAGCCGAATCGCCGTGTATGTTCCTCATTGAGTATTTCTTCAGCATGAAGTCTATCGTCGCCTCGCTGTCATGGTTTCCCGGCACCATCAGCACCTGCATCCCTTTCTTGAGGAACGGCCCTATCATGCCGTCCTCGTAGTCGTCAAAGAACGTTATGTCCCCGCATATGACCACGACTTTCACGCCGTCCTTCTCTGCCCTTTCCGCCAGCTTGCGCACCTGCGCCGCGTCGTTGTGTAAATCTGAAACAGCCAGTATTTTCATAAGAAGAGTTGGAAGGAAATGCTTTTATGCTATATAAATGGACGCCACGACTGAGTTGTTAAAGACAAAAACACGAAGCGGCGGACGCCGAGAACATCAGAACAGAAAGGGAAACGCAAATCTCCGCTTGAGAAAACTTCATTTTGACCGTTTTCTTTTCCTTACTCCCTCGTCGTTTTTATTAATTTGCACATTGTATTTCACGTACCTTAAAGTATCGCCGCCGTTAGCTGCGCGCCGAAAGCCCAAACTATAAGCATGTTGAACGCAAAGGTAAGCATAGCCGACAGGAAGTCAAACGGCTTCGCGGTGAAGTGCGCGTCTATCGTGGCGTCCATCATGAATTTTACTGCGAACATCGTCGCCAGCGCGGGCATCAGCCCCACTCCCGCAAGAAATGAAGCGATAAAAGCCACTATCGCATCAGCGAGGTGGTAAGGCATCGGCAGGAAAGGCGGGCTGTCGCTGGGGATGACAAGCCCTTTCACGCCCTCCAGCAACGGAATAGTCACAATCGCAAAAACAACGCCCCCGATGCCGCCCAGCGCCATTCCCGCCAGCACCATGGCGAGCGTCGTTACCTCAACGCCGAGAATCTGCGGCGTCACGCTGCGCAGTATGGTCTTGTCCAGCCAGACGAGCAGAAACAGGTAAAGCAGCGGCGCGCCGCCTATCAGATAGTAAAGCGCCGAGCCTGCCACTAAACTGAACGGTATCAGAAGAAGGGGGTTCATAATATAATTATTTCACGGCGAATTATAAGAACGGATAGGAAATCGCATTCAAAAAACCTGCGCAACCGTTTCTTTCCCGTTTGCTCGCAGAACTTCGTGAACAAGCCCGTCATAAATTTCTCCTGTTCTCAGGATATCCACTTCAAGAGTCATCCCGCCATTAGGTAAGAACTTAAGACGAAATGGAACGCCTTCATTGCGCAATGCACCAAGGGCATAGCCTATCAGCCCGGAATACGGAAGTTCACACTGGCTCAAGTCGCCCGCTTTTCCCAGAGGTATCTCAAAACGAACGTTATATTTCGGCATTTCTGATGTCATGCTTTCACGTTGAGATTGTCCACGGAATCTTTATAAAGAGCTTCTTTATGCGTGCCCATGTAAAGAATCCCGCCACATGCTGTATGACGCACTTCGTGCGTTCAGCAACTTCGAAAAGAGGCTTAATGCTCCCGGCGGGATTTGAACCCGCGTCCGGAGCTCGAAAGGCTCCTATCCTTTCGGCTTGAAATGGCCGGGCTAGACGACGGGAGCGTCGCTAATGAAATTCAGAAGCAATGCTTATATAGTGAATCGTACGCCGTTTTTCTTCCAGTATCAGACATCGTATCGTTTTTCTTTGGGGTGGACCGCAGACCTTTCTTGAAGCTGAATGACACACCGCTGTACGTCTGGCATCATCGAAAACGATACGATAATATGGGATACGACGCATCAAAACTGTCTGACGCACGAAGTGCGTCAGGTTACCCAACGGATGCGGGGTATATGGACCGGGGCGGATTTGAACCGCCGGCCTCCGCCGTGTAAAGGCGGCGTCATGTGTGGTTTGCCAAGGCGACCAACATCTTCAAAGTGCCTTTGCAGATAGCCACTAGACTACCGGTCCGAATATAATTTCTTTACTGCACTTGCAGTGCCTTCGTGCTTGAAGGCTACGCCATCAAGCTCATCTATCCGAACCCATTTAAATTCTATGTGCTCGGCGCTGAGTATTATGGTATGCCCGTCATAGTGAAAAGGATGCACCTGAATAACCCAGTCTTCTCCTGTTTCAGTATGGCAATACATAGGGGATACTAACCCGTCGCCTCCTGTAAGTGTCATGCCGGTCTCTTCAAAAAGTTCGCGCAGTATTGCGGCGTGCGGCTCTTCGCCTTCTTTCACCCTTCCGCCGGGCAAATCCCATCTTCCCGCGCCAAAAGCATTATAACCCGACTGCCTGAGTATAAGAACCCTGCCCCCGTCAAAAACAGCAGCTTTCTGTCCCAATCGGTACATAAAACGCTGGGAGAGGGATTTGAACCCTCGCGTGCTTGCGCACACAGGATAGTCGCAGAGTGGGTTTTCTTTTGAACCCAAGGGCTTAGCAATCCTGCGCCGTGAACCATGCTTGGCTATCCCAGCATCATTCTATTAGAAATGGAAGATTTTTATACGGCTTGTTGCGCGCGGTGCAATGATATAACATGCTTAAATTCTTTCGGCGCTATAGAATAGCACGTGATAAAAATGGCAGCAAATGTGAGCAACTTCTCTGAAACAGCAGGCAAGGATGTATTCACCGACAAGGGTGCGTATTATGGCAGGGTGAGCGACATAGGGCTGGACCTTGATCGCTTCAAGGTCAAGTCACTGATAGTTGACGCCGTGCGCGGCTCCCATCTCGCGTCGCTCGTGGGCGACAAGAGAGGCGTAGTCGTGCCCTATTCCATAGTAAAGTCCGTGGGCGACATCATCCTCATAAAGCACGTCACCCCCGTCTCGGTCGAACCCGAGCCTGTAGAAGAGCAGATAAAGGCTTGATTTTTTTCGCGTCTGGAGCGCGTAGTTATATAAAATACAAGAGATATGAATATAATATGCCGAGTTTTTCCGTGTTTGGCAGGCAACGAGGGGATGTGGAGCTTTTCGCCCGCGTCTTTGGCAAAGCCGCCTTGTTTTCCAATTTCAACGTTCACGCCTTTCCTGGGCCCAATCGTGAGCGGAACGGCACTGTCTCTTCCGCTTACGTCCGCGTGGAGAAAGATGCGCTAGCTACGAAAGAGATTCCGGAAACGCCCGATTTTTGCGTTATTCTGGACTCTTCGATAAGCAGAAAGCTTTGCGGCAAACCCGGCGTGACCATAATAAATACGGCAAAAAAGGCGAAGGACCGCGCAATAGACGCGTCGGCGATAGACGCCCGGCGGGCATTCCCCGCGATGCTGGGCGCATTGCTCAAGGCGTACGGCAAGGTTTCCCTGAAAAACACGAAGCTTGCCATGGAGCAGGAAGGCGAGAAGGAATCTTACGCCACCGTTGAAGCAGGGTACAAGGCGATGAAATAACAAATAGTTATACCGTTATAAATATGGCATTGACTCAATGCAGATTGGCGCACAGTGGTGCGTCGGTTCGCAATGAAACGAGGAGCAGCAATCAATAATATGGGATACGACACACGAAGTGTGGGGTATTGGGATACGCACTTGCGAAGATAGGATAGTAAGTAATAATATGGGATGCGATGCATGCGAAGCATGCAGGGCATGGATACGACGCGATGGAAACCGACGCGACGGAAGGCGAAGCCGTCATACAGAATCGTGCGTCATACAGCATAGAAGAATGCGGGGTATGATGAAATGATAGTAACACAGGAAGAAATAAAATACGACAGCAAGGCGGCACCCGTATCAGCCATTGCGTTCCAGAACCGCGCAGATTGGCGCCTGTTCACGCCCCGGATTGATGCGAAAAAAGCGCTTGACCCGTACACCGGAGCGGCGGCATGCCCGGATGGCGCCATAGACGTCAAGGACGGGAAAATGAAAATAAATTACGATGCGTGCACAGGTTGCCTGTTGTGCCTGCGCGAAACGCCGTTCGGCGCAATAAGCGATGAGAAGGTGGAGAAGTAATGGTATCTCAATTTTTAAGCGCCCGTGAAACCGTGGAATTATCGGCAGCTGCAGCCGGCGCCCAAGTCTGCAACGAAGCCGAAGCCGCCATAGCCGCGGCACTTTCTGGAAAGCGCGTCCTTTTCCTGCCGCCGTCCATCGAACCGGAAGTGTTTTACAGGATGGCGTTCATGCGGCTTCCCGTTGTATCCGTCGTCTATTCGTCCTCCTTCCATATGTCCCGGCCAAACCACGGCCCATTCCTTTCCCTGCTGGATTCGGGATGCGTGCTTCTTTCCGCAGAGAACAACCAGGAATTGGCCGACATGGTCATCATCGCCTGTGCTTTGGCGGAAAGCAAACAGGTGATGCTCCCCGTCGTGATTCATTATGATATGCCGTCCATGACAGAGTCTGTCGTCATACCGGGCGAAAAAAGTGTCGCCCCCCTTCTGAAGACCGGCAACCCATATAGGCTTGACATCAGGAAGCCTGCAGCTTACGGTGTTCCGGTGGAGGAAGGGTACGGCGCGCTGGCACTCCAGCAGTCAAAGGCTCTGGATAACGCTGCTACTCTCATGTCGTCCCTTTCTGACTCGTGGCACTCCAAGTTCAAACGAAAATATCCACCTCTAGACGCGTACAAAACAGAGGACGCGAACGTCGTAGCAGTGATGATAGGCATACACTCCACGACGGCGCGGAAAGCCGCTGACAACGCGAGAGAGAAAAACGTGAAGGCAGGTGTCGCCCGCATCCGCATGCTGAGGCCGTTTCCTACGAAAGAATACGCGGAAACCGTAAAAAGCGCGCGCACTGTCAGCGTGGAGATGGCACCCGCGTTCGGCCGCGGAATCCTCCAGCGTGAAATCTGCTCAACGACATGCGCCCCTGTTATGAAACATCCGTCCGAAAAAGATTTTGCGGCCATTTTTGAAGCAACGATGAAAGGCTCTCCGAAATCATGGGTATTGGAATGAACGCCGTCGCAGTAGCAATATTGTTGGTGGTTTTCATAAACATATATCTCCTTCTTTACGCCCAAGGCATCGAGCTCGTTTCTTACGTCGCCAGTTCTGTGAGCAGCATTTTCTCGGCCACCGGGGAATATTCCATGCCTATGTCCGTCGTCACGGCGGCCTTCCTGTTCTGTATCGTCATCCTGTTCATGTGGAGGAAAAAGAAATGAGGCAGGGCCGGCAGGCGTATTCTGACCTGTACGGAAAGGCACTGGAGATGTCCTCCCGTGGTATGTCCGTGAAAGATGTGGCGTCTGCACTTGGCATCTCCTATTCCGCCGCGTATCATTGGATTAAGGGGCTACGAAAGCCGAAAAAGGGCGCCCTCAACGAGTTCGTTGAAGAAATAAGAAAAAACGGCCCGCTTTCGGCATGGGACGTAAAAGGGCGGTTTCCGAAGCACAGCGAGCTCTTTCTCACGGCAACGAGACGCGCCATGGATGTGAAACGGCGCACTCTCCCGCGAAAGCTCGGTCATTATTCCACATGGTACTTTGTTCCCGGGCAGGAACCTGCCCTCAGGCAACGCGTAACTGAATTACTCAATAGATATAAAGAAATGAAGCAACAAATAATAGAAGCGTTGGGTACTGTCTGATGAGCAGCGGGAAGCGCTATGGCGATACTATGGACGAAGACATGACTGTTGAAGAAACGGCGAGCGGGGACGTGGAAATAGATACTGTGCTTAAGGAGCTGGCCGAAAAAGAGAATTCGATAGCAGGCAATCACGGCTGCATAGGATGCGGTGAACTACTCGCCCTTAAAATCGCACTGCAGGCACTCGGCAAGCGTGTCGTGGTGCATACGGGCAGTGAGATAGCCTTGCTCGCCAGATATCCGGACTCCCACGTGCACGTGCCTTTTGTATTCGCCGGCCACGATGCCGCGCCGGCTGCCGCTGAAATAGCAAAGACCCAGCCCGTTCTGGCATTCTCAGGCGACGGGGCGGCACTCAAAAATATGGGCAGCATACTCAAGGCCGCATCCAGTGATTTTATTTTCATTTCATATAATAACCAGTCTTCTTCGCTATACCGCGAAAGCATTGCTCATGCGCTGTCGCGATTCCTTCCTTACACCGCCACGGCTTCTGTGTCCCATGTGTCGGATTACGTAAAGAAGCTGCGCAATGCATCGGCAATAAAAGGGCTCAAGTTCATTGACGTTCTTTCTCCATGCCCTGAAAAATGGGGATTCGACCCGTCGTTGACCGCGGAGACTGCCCGCGCCGCCGTTGAGGGCAAGGCATGGCCGCTTTATGAGGCAGTGGACGGTAGAATTCGCGTAACCTCCCTTCCCACCGGCTCGAAAGTTGACAATTATTTCGCGATGCAGAAACGGTTCAGAGATGTGCCTACGCCCGTTTTAGAAGAAATAAAGTCGCGCATCGCATCCAACTGGAAGAGCATCAACAGCTAGCCGAAGTACCCTGCCCCGGCGTGTCGATCTTCACGCTACTGCAGGATATTATTGTCGCATCCTGCGGCAAGAAATAGATAGTTTCTCCAGGCGCCATGTCCGCGGCCGCACTGTCATCCGTGTTCTTCCAATCTCCCATCTCAAGCTTTCCGTCTATGAAAATAACTATCATTGAAAGGTCTGATATCGTCCGCGTGCCCGTGTTCCTCATGTATATCTTCACTGGGCTTATGCCGTCCTGCTGGACGACAACTATGCGCACCTTGGTATTAAGCTGGTCAAGAGTGTTCTGCGTGTCCTCTTTCAGCCCGCTTGTCAGCATATCTGTTTGTGAAATGAAGAACGTATACACCATGCCCACAAGAGATATCGTGACAAGAAGCAACAGTATAATCGATATGACGGCTGTTATTCCCTTTGCATACATGAACTATCTTATCCGAAGTCGTTTATAAAATAATTATATGCCTGCTTCTCTCCGCAGCAACTCGGCTTTGTCCGTCTTCTCCCACGGAAAATCCCGACCGAAGTGCCCGTACGCCGCCGTCTTCCTGTATATGGGCCGCCTGAGTTTGAAGTGCAATATTATATCTGCCGGCTTGACGGGGAAGTGCTTCATGGCAAGCTCTTCTATCTTTTCCTTCATCACTCTTTCCGTCCCGAAACACTCAACGAGAATAGAAACCGGCTTTGCCACGCCGATGGCGTAAGCTATCTGGACTTCGCATTTATCGGCAAGCCCGGCAGCTACTATGTTCTTCGCCATGTAACGCGCAACGTAAGCACCAGAACGGTCCACCTTTGACGGATCTTTGCCGGAAAACGCCCCGCCGCCGTGCCTCCCCATTCCACCGTACGTGTCTACAATTATCTTCCTTCCTGTGACGCCCGCATCGGCATAAGGTCCGCCGCGGACGAAGCTGCCTGTCGGGTTTATAAATATTTTTGTCTCCGCATCCATCATGTAGCCGCATACCGGCCGTATTATTTTTTCCGTGACGTCTTTTTTTATCACTTCATAAGCTATTCCGTCGTCGTGCTGCGTTGATACCACGACGGCATCAATGCGCTTCGGTTTCCCGTCTTCGTATTCTACAGTGACCTGAGACTTGCCGTCCGGCCTTAAGTACGTTATTTCCCCGCTCTTCCGTGCCTCGGCGAGCCGC
>DATDXW010000049.1:0-3934 GCA_035289125.1 archaeon
GATGTAGAAAAATCTGATATTGACATAGCTGTGATAAATATAATAAAAATTCACAAAAGTCTTGGCGTGGAAAAATTTGAGAAAAGCCTATCCAGAAAAATCGGTATCCATGAAATTGACCTTTCAAATATAAGCAAAGAGTTTCATAATAATCTAATTAACGGCATTGTATTGGAAGGCGCATTGGCATGAAAGACTTTTCCGTTTTTGTCGTGGAAGGTGACATAAAAAGGCAGCAATCTGACAAGAATTTGCCAGAAGACCTTGCAAAAGATATATCCGAATTTGACAGAATGCGGGTAAAGAGAAACGGCATGAAATACTATGGCAAATCCTGCTCTGTTAAAGACGTAGAAGAAGCGGTAAAGTTTGCAGAGCCTACGATGAAGAAACTTCTGTAAATAAGAAAGGGTTTGCTACAAAATGAAACACACCACATATAACCTGCATTTTTGTACCAACGGTTTTCCGGGCTAACAATTTCACTTCCCAGTCTGTTGGTTTCGTGTTTTAGCCATGGATATGCGGCGTATAGAATACCTTTATTTACGGTCTAATGCAATTCATCTCATGACGGAATTGTTCGGCTTTGTGCTACCCTTCGTTGCTGACGGGATAAGTCAGTCTTTTATTCTGACACAGCTTGTCGGCGCGCTGTTCGCCGCCTTTGCTTTAGTGATAGCCGACAAATACATCGGGCACAATATAGAAATAAAGCGGGCGCTTTTCCTCGCGCTCACATGCTTCTTTGTGGTGCCCGTTCTGCTGCCGTTCACGGGGATGAATTTTCCTTACATGAACGTCTTTGCGCCTCTCGCCGTATGGATGGCGCTGGGAGAAATGATGCTGGTAAACGATTTCACGGTGAAATTAAAAGTCCTCGCCGTAGCGTTCTTCTTTTACTACGTTCTCAACATCGCCGCGGTTTCGCTACTGCTTGGCAGGCTTTGAGCAACGAGATGCGTTTCCTCCGCTTTGGTTATTTTTACGTTTACCGTGTTTCCCAGCTTATAAGTGCCTTTTAGCACGACCGGTTTGTAAGCGTAGTTCCTGCCGAGCCAGTTCTTTTTCGCCGCAACGTATTCATCCACAAGCACCGTGCCGCTCCATCCTGTCCAGCGTTCATTTCTTTCTTTCATTAAGCGGCGGACGAGCCGTGTCAGTTCTCTCGTCCTTTCCTTCTTCACATTGCTGGATACTTGCCGCATTTTCGCCGCGGTCGTGCCTTCGCGCCAGCCATAGGCAGAGATGTTAACGAAATCAGGCCTGTTTCTCTCCACGAATTGCAACGTTTCCAAGAATTCCCCTTCAGTTTCCCCTGGATGTCCGGCTATTATGTCCGTCCATATCGTTATCTCCGGTATCGCTTCGCGGATTTTTTTGACGATGAATTCGTAGTCAGCGACGCTGTTCTTCCTGTTCATTTTTTTCAGCATCGTGTCGCTCCCGCTCTGCTGGGGAAGATGGAGAAATTTGAAAATTTTAGGGTGCTTGTACGCTTCAATGAGTTCATTTAATATAGGCAGCGTTGACGAAGGATGGAGCATGCCAACGCGCACGAAAAAGTCACCTTCTACCGCGCATATCTTCTGCAGCAGGTCGGGCAGGAGAATGCCGGAGTCGTTGTAGCCCGCGACTTCCTGCCCCGTCAGCCAAAATTCCTTCACGCCATCGCGAAGCGAAAGCTCAATCTCTTTCACTATATCCCTGTTCGGATACGCAAGCTGCCCGCCCTTGGCGAATTTCGTGGAGCAGAAAGAACAGAAGTAGCCGCACCCGCTCTGCACCTCCATGATGCGCGTCACGCCTTTCTGCACTTTTGGCAGCAGAGTCTTCGGTTTCTTGTCCTTGCCGAGCAGGACGAGCCGTTCGTTGCTGGCGATTACTGAAACTATATCCACGACATGATTCGTGCTTATTATGCTCGCTTCCGGCGCAGCACCGCTCAAGTCCTTCGTCTCCGGTAGACAACCCGCGAGCACGAGCTTCTTTCCCGTTTTCCGCAGTTCCTGTATCCTGTGCATCTCCTTGTGTTCGGTCGCCTGCTTCACCGAGCAAAGATTCAGTATGACAGTATCGGCATCTTTCTCCTCGTCCGTTATCTCGTGCTCTTGCTTCAACAGCCCTGCCATTATCTGCGAGTCCATTTGGTTTGAAGAGCAGCCATACGTTTCTATGTAGATCTTTCGTGCCATTGTCTTAACTCCGGATTCATGTTTTATATGCTTTTCACGCCTTACTGTAAAGGGCAATTATGCAAGAGAATAATATGGGATACGCACTCGCGAAGCGAGGAAGAAGTAATAATATGGGATACGATGCGATGGGAACTGACGCACAGCGGTGCGTCATACACCATTGCAGGGTATTGGGATACGACTTGCGAACGAAGTGAGCGAGGGGTATTATTATGGGTAAAGTTGCTGCAACTCTCAACGTGATGCCGGCGTCGCCTGATACTAACATGGAAAAAATAAAGGCTGAAATAAAGAAGCTTAATATTGAAGTGAAGAGCATGACCGAAAAGCCCGTCGCGTTCGGGCTGAAGATGCTGGAAGTTCTTTTCGTTGTTGAAGACAAGGAAGGCGGTCTGGACGCAATTCAAGAGCGCATAGGGAAGATAAAAGGCGTCAAAAGCGTTGAAGCCGGCGACGTCAGTTTGATTTGATTCCATGCCAGTGCTACGGTAAGCAAATAAACCGAAAACCAACCCGCCCGTCAAAATTTAATCACGCGCTGAAAGTCCTTTCCCTTTCACAACGCCCGCCGCGAACAACTTGATGCACGATGCTGTATGACAGCTTCGCTTTTCGCCGTGCATCATACAGCATCGTGGCGGGTAGTTTACTGAAGAACCGCGCTTACACGATTTTCTCGCGCGTCTGTTTGTTGATTACGTGTATGACGTTGGCAGGGCATCCTTCGGCGGCTTGCTTGTTGCATTCCAGGTCCGCCTCGTCTATCTCCTTGACGTGCAATTCGCCCTCGTTTTTTGCGCCTACCAAGTCTGCTTTGCCGTCATCCGCCATTTTCCAGTGCTTCTCGCACAGCGCGGCGCAGACGCCCGCGCCTATGCATCCGCCTCTCTGGTATTCAATCCTATAATTGCCCATATTATCTCTATTTCAATAGACTGAAAAATATTAAAACATGACGGAATTATGCGGAAAGTTCTTCTTCCGTTATCCCTACATCAGTTATTATGCTTCTTAGTATTTTAGGATGCAGAAGCGTGAATGGAACGGCACGGTTATTCTTTTGCCTTCGGGATTCCTGTATATTCTGTGGCTGCCACTTTGCCGTACAAGAAAGAACCCGTTCTTCTCTATTATTTTTTATATAATCCGTTTCACCGTCAGGCGAGGCAGTTTCATGCCGCGACCTCTATAGTAGTAAGAGAAGCAAACTCCAGTTGCGGCACTTGTTCGCTATTCTCAACTCTGTCTTTTACATGCAGTGCTATGGCATCTTTTATATTTTTAAGCGTCTCTTCATACGTGCCGCCCTGCGCGTAGCATCCCTGCAACTCCGGGCAATAAGCATAGTAGCCGTCAGAGTCGTTTTCTATGACTACCGTGAATCTGAAGTTAGCCATAAAGATAATTCTCCGCCAACACGTAAAAAGGAAGAAATTTAAGCCCGCCCAGCAGTATTCTTTCATGGGAATACAGCTTGCGCCTTTGGTGAAAGGCAACGAGATTAGCATGAAAGAGCTCACAGACAAAACGATAGCCGTGGACGCGCTCAACTGGCTTTACCAGTTTTTGGCAATAATCCGCCAGCGGGACGGCACCCCCCTGATGGACGGGAACGGTAACGTTACGTCTCATCTTTCCGGCATATTTTACCGTTCCCTGAAGTTGATGGAATCAGGCATTCGCTTGGTTTACGTTTTTGACGGCCCGCCGCCGGAGATGAAGCGCGCTACGACGGA
>DATDXW010000050.1:0-3048 GCA_035289125.1 archaeon
CGCTGGATGATGCGACAGACCTAGTGTTCAAAGCAGCCGAAACCGAAGATGGCAACATCGTCGTGAAGAAAGCTCCCTCCTGCCGCATTGTCGATTTGGCCGAAGTCATGATAAACGAGCTGGCAAAGGGAAACGTGGAAATCAAATATACCGGCATGAGGCCCGGGGAGAAAATACATGAAGTCCTCGTCTCTGAGGAGGAAATGATGCGAGCAAAAGAAGCCGGGGATTATTACACCATATATCCACACGGCAATTCTTTCACCGGCACCAAAGTCCGGGAATACACATCCGAGAACACCGAGAAGCTTGACCACGAAGGCGTAAGAAAGCTTCTCAAGAGGACGGGATGGCTGTGATATTGATAACGGGCGCCGGGGGGCGCCTGGGAAAGGAGCTTAAGAAACTTTATCCGGACGCGCTAACGCCTTCACGTGAAGAACTGGACGTTTCGGATTGGGATTCAGTAAATAGCTACATTTCCCGCGCGATGCCTGACATCGTCATTCATTTGGCGGCGATGACGTCTGTCACCGCTTGCGAGGAGAGGAAAAGTGATGCGTGGCGCATAAACGTCACAGGAACGCTAAACATGCTGAGAGCGTCGTGGTCGGCAAACAAGAATTGCTACCTCATGCTCATGTCCACGCCCTGCGTTTTCAACGGCAATCGTGGTATGTACACCGAAGAGGACACGCCATGCCCGGAGAATTTTTATGGGCTCACGAAAGTGGCGGCAGAAGTAGCCGTTCTGGCTTCCGTACTTAAAACGGTGGTGATACGCGGCAACTTCGTGCCGCGGGAAAAATGGCCGCATCCGGGCGCGTTCGTTGACAGATGGGGCACGTACCTGTTCGCTGACGACATGGCACAGGGGATAAAGGAAATCCTTGACGCTGGGATGACGGGCATCATCCACGCCCCGGGAGACAAAAAAATGAGCATGCACGAGCTTGCGCTCATGACCACGCCTCACGTGGCTGAGATGCGCTATGCGGACTACCTGAAAAATAACGTTTGCAGGCTGACGCAGAACATGACTCTTGACACTGTGCGCTGGAAAAAACGCGCCATCACGAAGTGATTTGATGAAACTGTGCGTTTTCATTCCTGCATATAAGTGCGAAAAAACCATCGCCAGCGTGATAGAAGATTTGCCGCCGAAGATACGACGCATTTCCACCATTCTGGTAGTTGACGATGGCAGTCCCGACAAGACTTCAGAAGCTGTCAAAGATTACGTGAAGAGAACGCGCGCTTCAGATGTCGTGCTAATACGAAACGAAAAGAACCGCGGCTACGGCGGAGCGCAGAAAGTTGCCTACCGCTACGCAATAGACAATGGCTTTGACGCCGTCTTTATGATACACGGCGACCGCCAGCACAACGCCGAAGCGATGCCGGATGTACTCGAAAAACTCAAAGGCAACGCGCTTTCCTACGGCTCCCGCATGCTCGGCAATCCGCGCGCGGGTGGGATGCCGCTATACAAGCTCATCGGAAATAAAACGCTCACAGCACTCGAAAATCTGCTTCTTGGCACGCGCATATCCGAATTCCATTCAGGCTTCCGCGTTTACGACTGTACGCTGCTAAAAACTTTACCTTTTGAGACGCTAACTGATAAATACTACTTCGATACGGAGATGCTCATTCTGATAGCCGACCGCGGCTACGGCATTACCGAGACGCCAATACCGACCATCTACGGCCCGGACAGCGGCTACGGCATCCCGTTCACGGACGCCGTCGTCTACTCGTTAAATGTCCTTAAAACCGTCATCGCCTATAAGTTGAGCAAATATGGAATCCTCAAAAGCAAGTTTGCATGAGCACGCAGTTGCGGCGTTTTTTGCCGCAGCCGGAGTGATTTTCCTGCTCTATCCAAGCATGACAGGAAATATCATCACGACAGACCTTTTCACAAAAGAGATGCACATTATAACAGGCTATGCAATAGCTATCTTCTCTCTGCTGACGGCTATCATCCTCGCATTCCCGCGACTAGCGGAGAAAATACCGCTTCCCAATGGGAAGATGGATTACAGAAAAATCGCGTTGCTGCTCCTTGTATTGAATATCTTCATCAAGCTCCCGCTATCCATGCTCGTCCCGCAAAGTTTTTATTATCACGACGGCGCGCAATACTCCTCCATCGCAATGCACATATACAATGGGGAAGGATTCGTGACCAGCACATTATGGGACATAATGTTGCGAAAAGAAGGGCTGCCTTTTGCAGAAACGTCGCGCGCGCCTCTCGTTCCATATATGATAGCCGGCATGTATCATATTTTTGGCGTTTCTTTTTTCGCCGAAAAACTACTGTTTGTTCTTATAAGCTCGCTCATACCCGCGCTGTCTTACCTGATGTTCCGGTGCATTTCCAGCGGGCGCGTGGCATTTCTCGGCGCCGTTTTGCTCTCATTCGACTGGATAATTTTCACTTACTCGCGCGTCGTTCATACTGAGCTCCCATTCATGCTTTTCACGTCCCTGTTTCTTCTGGCGTTGTTCTCATTCAGGGAGAGATGGCGCGACTACGCTTTCATCGGCGCGGCTTTCGCTTTGGCATACCTGACAAGGTATCAGGCACTCTACGTCTTCCCTCTTGTCGCACTGGCGTATTTCTACGCGGGCAGAAAAGAACTGAAAGGCGCTCTCGCAAAGGCGAGCGCCATAACTCTCCTGTGCATCCTACTCGTTTCGCCTTGGCTGTTAAGGAACGCCACCGTAGCAGATGGGCCGTTCTCCAGCGACCTGCCGTATCTTATCGTCGGCAGTTACGGCGGGCGTGATTTCAGTTCGTACGTCTATTCTCTTGACACGATGCCGGAAACTCTCTGGAGCGTAGTAGCACGTGACCCTCTTCTCGTCCTTAAGGAATCGCTCTCAACAGTAGCGGGCATGATTGCGTTCACGCCTTATCTGGTGTTCAGCAACCCTCTACTAATGCTCTTTGCCGCAGCGGGCGCGTATGTGCTGCTCGCGCGGGATAAAAAACATGCGCTTCCCCTGTTTGCCATGGTATTCCTCACTTATGCTACA
>DATDXW010000051.1:0-6883 GCA_035289125.1 archaeon
CTTTCCAACCATAATTGTGGTCGTCGTAGGCAACGCGGGAACCGGCGTTGTGCCTCCGATTCCGCCTATCGTCGTTGAGGCAAAGCATCCCAATCCGCCGCCGCTGTCGTATTTGCATGTCGTGCCACCTGTACAAGGCAGCTATTTATTGCATTTCTTATGTATATATCTTCAAATCGTGCTAAAACAATCCGTCAATGAGGCGTATTCCCGCCGCAGCCGCGTAAGCCAGTGCAATGTAGCGAACGGTCTTCCCCGCCGCGCCGGCGATGAGGAATTTCTTTGCATCATACTTTATCGCCCCGCAAAAAAGCCCGAGCGCGTCAAACGGCAGGGGCAGCGACGAGAAGATAAATATGATAAGCATCCCGTTGTGCCGCGCAAAGAGCTTCTCAAGGCGCGCGAACCATGCGGCGAATTCCTTTTTCTTAGAGACCAACCTGCTACCGCCCAAACCGATGCCGTATCCCGTCATCTCCCCGATAGCCGAGCCGATGCCCGCGGCAATGCCGACAAGCAGCGGGTCAAGCGCAGTCACGGCAAACGGGATGATTACGTATCCCGGTACAGGCAAAAAGACGGTTGCGCTTGTTATCGCCGAGGCGAGGAAGACGCCGAGATAGCTGAAACCGGTTATGAGAGAGAGAAAAAACTGTTCCATATGAAACATTCTACAGGCAGCTTTTAAAAATTAGGCTTTCAGCGGCGCTGCCGGGAACGCAGGCATTTATATAGCCAAACCTTCGCTTGCGCAGATGCATAGCAGGAAGAGGATTGCAGTAAATGCATAACTTTCTGGCAACTAGTAAAAGAGTGCCGGCAGGATACAAAAGATTCTCTTCCATGTTTATAACCCGCAAACCGAAAACCACCGAAGCGATTGGATGCACAGCTGTGCGTCATTGAACCAGTTCACACTTGGCAGTTTTTTAAATGCGCCCTACCATTAAAATAATGCTTTACGCGAAACGGCACGTTCTTGCGCCCGTGGAGCGCGCCATAGGCAAGCTATTCGCTTTTCTCCCTCCGAACGCATGGACTCTGCTTTCCATAATATTCGCGCTCATTTTCGCCTTCGCAGTGTCCCAGTACATGTTCCTGGCAGGCAGCGCGCTTTTACTCGCAACGGCGTTTCTTGACCTGATAGACGGCTCGGTGGCGCGGTATACGAAAAGCGCAACGGTGAAAGGCGCGTATCTTGACACGATTGCAGACAGGTACGTGGAAGGGATAGTAATAATATCGCTGCTCTTTGTCGGGCTGCCTGATTACGTTGTTCCAGCGTCGCTCTGGATATTCGCTTACCTTTTCGGAAGCTTCATGACGACCTACGCGAAAGCCGCTTTGGCCGAGAAAGCGCGGCAGGAAATTATGGGCGGCTTGCTCGAAAGGGCGGAAAGGATGCTTATATTAATAGTAGGCGTGTTCCTTGCCTCGATGAACGTTGATTACCTGCTTTACGTCGTCATCGCGCTGGCAATACTAACCAATATATCCGCGTTGCAACGAATATGCATAGGAATGAAGAACATAAACAAATAGCGAGCCATAGAGAGCATAATATGGGATATGCACTTGCGAATGAAATGAGCGAGGGGTATTGGTGTTCAAGCAGGTTATAATCGTAAGGGCGGATTTGAAGATGGGAAAGGGCAAGCTTGCTGCACAAGTGGCTCACGCGTCTTACTCCGCAACGAAAAAAGCGGACAAGAAGATTCTTGGCGCATGGGAAAACGCCGGGCAGAAGAAAATCGTTCTCAAAGTGGGCAGCGAAGAAGAGTTGCTTACAGTGGAAAAAAAATGCAAAGCCAAAAAAATACCGTGCGCGCTTATCACAGACGCGGGATTGACGCAGCTTGAGCCCGGAACGGCGACGGCACTGGGAATAGGGCCAGACAAAGAGGAAAGGATAGATGAAATTACAGGAGACCTCTCCCTTTTGGGCTGACTTTGGCGCGCTCGGCGTGTTGAAGAAGCCGGAGGACTTCATAGTGGAGGAAGTGCTGGAAGACAAATTCTTCAGAAAGTACAGCCGCGACTCAGGCAAGGTCTTGCCGATAGAAAAAAAATTCGTGCTTGCCGTTTTGAGAAAGCGTTTCATGACAACGGAGGAGTCGATGGAGAAAATAGCGTGGCGCCTCGCTTTGCCGCGCAGCCACATCGGCTACGCCGGACTGAAAGACAAGTTCGCGATAACTTATCAGTATGTCACGTTTCCCGCCGAAGCCGAAAAGAACATGGGCAAAGTCGGCGACGAGCGGATGAAACTGGAAAAAGTCGGCTACACGGACAGCGCGATAAACATAGGCGAGCTGAAAGGCAATAAGTTCACAATCACGCTGCACGGCGGCAAGATTCCCCGCGCCATCCCGAAAGAGTTTCCCAATTATTTTGGGCCCCAGCGTCTGGGCAGGGACGGCAAAAACGCGCGGATAGGCGAGGCAATAATAAGGCGCGACTATGCGTCTGCCGTGAAAGAGATAAACGCGATTTATAACGCGTCGTTTTCGGACATTATACAGGTGCCAAAGCCCAAGCTTAAGTTCTTTGTCCACGCGTATCAGGCGTGGCTCTTTAATGCGCTGCTCGCCGAAGGCAAGGATGCGATGATGCCGGGCCATGCCCGCATCCCTGTTTCATTGAGAAGCGAGCTTAAGCCGGAAGACTTCCGCTTCACAGACTTACGGATGTCCTTCGCCGGCGGCAGGCGCGCGCCGCTCGTTGAAACGGACGTGCATTGCAAAAAGGACGAGGGGCGTGTCGTGCTCAAGTTCTTCCTGCCGAAAGGTAGCTATGCCACTGCCGTGCTGGCCGAGATTGCCAAGAGTCCCGAACGATATACTCAAATACATTAATATTTGAACATTCTATAATATCTTTGATATATCCTGAAGGGTATTGTAATATGTTCAATAATTTATGTCCTTCAGTATAGAATCAACGTCGTTTATGCCGCTTATTTCAAAGCTCCTGCCGCGCACGATGACAACGGGCGCGCCCGTCACGTTGTAGCGCGCTTTCAGCGACGATATGGCGTCCGACTCAAGGTCATAGTCAAACGAATATATCATAGTTTCGGGATGCGCGTTCTTGTACGCCGTAAGGATGAACCCGGTTTTCTCGCTCTCGTCTTTTTCGTTCGTGTTTGAATAGACGAAGAAAATCTTGGTGAAGTTCGCCCCGCATTTGGCGTTGAAATTGTCTACAATCCGCGAATGCTCAAGCTCAAGCGCACTGTAAAGTTTCTTCTGCTCCATGACCCTTTCGTCGCCCTTCCCTATCTTCGCCTCAAGGAAAGCGACGTTGCTCCCCACCTCGTCCAGTTTCGAAGACGCCTCACGCAGCAGTTTTTCATCGCAGGAAAAGGCGGAGAGGTATGTCCCGGTTTCCGTCACGTATTGCGCTATATATTCGTTCCCTCTCCCGGTAAGCTCAAGGTTATAGTGGACAACGTAGCTGCTCACGGCAAACACGACAGCAAAGGCAGCCGTGGCTATGAAAAATGACAGCGCAATGCGCGCGGCATAATCCATTTCTCTATCCATCTTCATTCCTCCATTTCACTCCCTTGGAGAACGCGGCGCTGAAAAGCGACAGTATCCACCAGAACGCAAAAAGCAGCGAGAACACGAGTATGAAGAACGCGAAGTTGAGCATCGTGCCTTCTTTGTAAAGCATCTGCTTTCTGGAAAAATGCAGGTAGGCGCCCATCACAAAGACGAAAAGGAAACTGAATATGAATGCAGGCTCGCCAAAGACGTGGAAGAATACATTTTGCAGCGAATACGCGCTTATCTCAAGCACGTCGTAAAAGGCGAAGTTTATTGAATACAGGAATGTCAATTCTTTCTGGAGTTCCAGCAGGCTCCGGAGCGCGAGGTACGACATTATCAGGACAGCAAACAGCACGGAAACCGTGGCAGTGGGCAGAATCACTTTCCCCAGTATCCCGTGTTCAAAGCCGTACAGGCGGCGGTAATCCCACATGTTTATGATAAGTCCCGTATACCAGCGCTTTCTCTGCGTGAGCACGTCCGTGAATTTTTCCGGTGCCACGGTGTATACGGCGGCGCTGGGCGCGTTTTCTATGGCGAGCTTCTTGCTCTGAATTCTCAGCGCGATTTCAAGGTCTTCCGTGATATTATGCTCGTCAAAAAGCCCGTGCTTCGTGAAGAACGATTTCCTGTAAGCCGCGAATGCGCCGGGCGTGACATATATCGCGTTCACCGTGGCGAACGTCTTTCTCATGAACGTACCCAAGTAATATTCTATCTGCTGCACCCTGCCCATCAGCCCCTTCGGGCGGTATACGCCTATGGAAGGGGTGACCGAAACGACCTTTTCATCGTAGAAGTGCGCCATCATCTTCCTCACGGCATCCGGCTCCGCTATTGTGTCAGCGTCCATGGTTATTATTATCTCGTTCATGGCTTTCATTATACCGCGGTTCAGCGCAGCGCCCTTGCCGCCTCTTTCTTTTCTGATAACCATGACGGGAAAGGACTTGGCTATGCTATACGTGGAATCGGTGCTGCCGTCGTCCACGACTATGATTTCCATCCTGTCCTTCGGGTAGTTTATTTCCAGCGCGGATTTTATCGTTTTTTCTATGCTTTTCTCCTCATTGTGGGCGGGGATGATTATGCTGACGCTCTTGCCGTCCGATTCCGATGGGATGGATTTTTTCCTGTAATATGAAGCCATGCTAAGAGCGTAAAAAGCCGTGGTGAACAAGCCGACGTACGCAAGGGCGTATATCAGCAAAAGATGGAATTCCATTGTAACACCGATTAAGTATCCGCCCAGCCTATTTAAATATTGAATTCCGCTGTGGCGCTGCCCAATAAGCAATTCCCGCCCAAAATCTTTATGATTTGAAATGAGCTACAACCCGCACACCGAAAGCCACTCAGTACGAGAGACAAAGGCGGATTAGCTCCCTAACTGAATGACAATAAGTAAAGCCTAAAACAAACCCGCCCCATCAAAAATTCAATCGTGCGCTGAAAGTCCTTTACTGCCCTTTTCATAACACCCGCTACTTTAGTGGCGGATAGTTTACAGCTATCAGGCATTCTTCAGCGTCTCTTCCGAGACGTTCATGAAAATAAGCGCCAGCTTGTCGCCCGCCTTCACAAGGTTCTGATAAGTATCGCCGCGCACGTATATCATTCCGTTCGTAAAGTCAACGGACGTGCCTTTCGCAAGGCTGGGGCCTTCCAGCCATACTATAGCGCCTTGCAGTTGCGGCGTTGTTTCGCTTGTGTCATTGAGCCACACGTGCCGTGCGTTGTCATAGACATACAATAAGTATCCGCCCATTATCTTTCCGGAATAAAGCTGATACGATTTCAGCTTCTGTATTATATTCGTGGCAGTGACGGAGTATTGCCCGGATACGGTGCTGTCTTCGGTTGCGTTGATAAGGAACGTGACAGCGTCTCCGTTCAACAGGGCGTTTCTTATCGCCTCGTCGCCGTCCGAGCTTATTTTCACGCTCTCTCTTACATCATAAGAGAACTGGTACGTCTCGGGATGCCCGGGTATCTTTATGAACAGCAATGGTTGTTGGCTCACGCAACCCAGAGTGAACAGCACGACCAGTAAAATGCCCCATTTCATAGCCATATCACGAACGGCAAAAGATAAATATCTTCGGGCATCCTGTGATAAGAAGAATCACTTTTTCCCGGATTTCTTGGCAGGGTTTATTGCCGCATTCGTCATGAATTTGTGCCGGAATACCCAAGCGAGTATTACCAACACGAGTGCGGCTATTGAAACCGACACCACAGTGCCGGTAATATCGTACATCGGAGGCGTCGGTAAAGTTGTCGTAGTTCCTCCTGCTGGAATAGTCGTTGTCGTAACTATGGTAGTCGTGGTGGAAAGCGCAGCCCGCGCAGCTATCGCAAACGTTGAAAAGCCCGGCGTCTCGGCAGAGAATGTCACGTCTGACGAGGTTTCGCTCTTAACTTTCGTGGACAGTTCGTCCCATACCATTGTATACCTCATTAGCACTACGTCCTCTTTTCCGAAGTTGTTCTGTGCCAGCCATGCTTTTGTCACGGTGAAAGTTATCGCGGCGGTCTTGATATCACTGCTTTTGATGCCCTCTGGCGTTATTTCGATATACTGGTAAACATCAGCAGTCATTTTCTCCGCCAGCGTGGCGTCCACGCCCGAGACTTTCTCGACTGTTATCTTGGCGTTGCTGACGGAATTCTTCACGTCCAGCTCTATGCTGCCAATGGCAATGCCGCTCTTGCCCACGGTTATCGTCGTTACTCCCTCACTTAGAACATTCCAGCTTTGCCTTGAAGTATCGCTATAGGAAGAGCCGCCGCCCGAAGCAACGGTCGTGGTTGTCGTCGTGACCGTGACGTATAAGAAGAGCGCCGTTGAGTTGGCTGCGTTTCCAGACGGGTCAGTCGCTTCTATCCTTATTACATAAGAGCCTTCCGCCAGCGTGCTAAGGTTATAGGCGACGTTGGTATTGTTGATTGTGGCACCCGTCGTATCTACGGTGCCTCCCACGTATATTCTGTAAGTCAAGTTCGTCGCATGAACGTTATCCGTGATATTAAAGTATATCTGCGGCGTAGTGTCCGTAGTGCTGGTTTCGTTCGGGGGTGACACAGTCGCCGCCACAGGATTGACGTTGTCCACGGTTATCGTGACCAGCGACGCGTTAAACACCCCGCCTGCCGGGTCAGTCACCTCTACTGTGAAGCGGTGCGTGCCGTTCGTGAGAGCTGTGAAGTTATAAGCAACATTCGTGTTGTTGTTCGTGTCGTTGGCGGTTTGTAGGGTACTGTCCATATATATCCTGTAAGTCAAGTTCGTCGCTGCTACGTTATCCGTTACATTGAACCGTATTTCC
>DATDXW010000052.1:0-21020 GCA_035289125.1 archaeon
ACGCACTTCGTGCGTCCAGCACCTTACTACACCACGTAGAACAAGACTGCGGCTTGCGTCCGGGTACATGAGAGCACTTCTTTATAGCAGAGAAAGATATTTAAGCGCAATCCGCGCGGTAGCTTTGTTTAATAAGTGACCTCTGTTTAATAAGTCGGGAAAGTGTTTAAAAAGTCGGCTTCTGAAAGCATTAAAACGATTTTTACCAATAATTATGAATGCCTTTGGCATCAAAAGAGAGTCAAATCCCTGTCGGAACGCAGTTCAGCCCTGATTTAATCAACCTCCCAGCTTTCGTAAAACTGGTGGTTCAGTATAGTGGTAATTCTGAAGAACTACGTAAAGCAGTGGTTGAAAAACCAGTTAGGATAAAACCTTATGCTTCTCCTCCTACACAGCGTATGAAAGGTCTGCCACTTGAAGCAGGAGTTCAATATGGTCTTTTGACAGAGAACACCTATCAGTCTACTGATTTAGCAAAGAAATTAGCAACACTTAAAGAACCAGAAATATATGATATTTTTGCACGGCATATTTTGCTTAATCTTAATGGTCTTCGTGTCGTAGATGCTGCACAACAAATGGCTCAGGATGGACTTGTTATAACAGGAGATACGCTATGCCAATATCTAACTGACCAAGGATTTCGTGTATCTGTTCATAATACTGCAATCAATACTATGCGTATGTGGCTTGCACAGGCAGACCTGTTTCCACAAAGCAAAGGCAAGGATATGTGGACTCCAAAAAAGTCAGTTAAAGAAAAACTCCTTGGAATCAGTGATGAGTTAATTGCATCTCTTGTCGGCTTCGGAGAAAATCAAATTTCTTTCATAAAGGTTCTATGTAGTTTAGAACCGAAAGAGTGGATTTCTGCTGCGGATGTTCGTGATATGGCTGAGACGAATTTTGGAATCCGTTTTGGTCGTGCATCCTTGCCAAAGGAAGTGCTTGAGCCTCTACAACAGGCAGGACTAATTGAATATGAGACTCGTGGCACAAAGAGCGGTAAAACATCCACACTAAAACTCACTGATAAATTCAAATCAGATGTTCTAAAATTATTCTTGAATTCAACCATCAAGAATCTCGGTGGTTCTCTTATAGCTTACTATCGCACACGACCAAATGATATTTTTGCAGCCCTTAATTCAAGAGACAAATTTGTAAAGGGCAAGGCTCTTGAAGCCTTTACCATTTATATGATGCGACTTCTTGGATTAAGTTTTCGTGGATGGAGACATCGAGCAAAGGACACTGGCTATAGCGAAGTAGATGCTTTGCTTTCTGGGTTGTTTGGAGGATTGCCGACTACTTGGCAAGTGCAATGTAAGAATACTCCGACAAGCTCTGTTAGGCTCGAAGATGTTGCAAAAGAAGTTGGTTTGCTGCTACTCACTCACGCAACACATATATTGATTGTCTCTACTGGAACATTTACGGATGATGCAGAAAAATTTGCACGGGAAATAATGTCAGCTTCTTCTGTCAATATTTTTCTGTTAGATAAGGATGACATAGAAGCAATCAAGAAAAATCCAACCGACATAAGTCATATTCTTAAAACCAAAGCTGAAAATATTCATGATTTACGCACTAAAAAATCTCTGTGGGACGGGATTGATTCTACTGGTTAGAGAAAAGAGTTTTTTGAGATAAATTGAAACGGAATTTAGAACCTTTCAGGTATTCTTCTTTCAACTCAAACGCAATCCATTTTCTATTAAGATGTTCGGCAGCTTCGCCCGTTACATTGCTGCCAGCAAATGGGTCAAGCACGACATCGTTTTTATCGGTAAGAAAACTAATAAAGAACTCTGGAAGCTTCGCTGGAAATCTTGCTGGGTGAGGCTTGAGACCATGTTGTTGACACATCCTCAAATAATGACTATTCGATTCTGTGTTTGAAATTTCCAAGAAATTAGGAGGAATCGAACCCTTATTATCCACTCTAAATTTCTCGCTTATCTTATGTCCAGAGGGGCGAAGTTTTGCCTTATAGCCATTAGCTAATAATGCCTTCATGGAATCGCTGTAAGGTCTCAACACTTTTCGGTTGTCAGCTTTCGGATGAGGAGTCTTCGAGAGCCACCATACATATTCAATTGCGTCCTTTACACGAACCCGTCTTATTGTGACCCATTCCGCAGGCGTGGGTAGCGCAGATGGCTTATACCAGATGAACTCTTCGGCAAGATTAAAACCGTGCTTACAGAGTTCTAAAAGCAATTCAAATTGATAGAGCGAGCGAGTAGGCTTCCCTTTTTCCCAGCCGCCGCCAATATTCAAAACAAAGCTGCCGTTAGGCTTGAGCACTCGCAAGAATTGCTCTGCAAATGGCATGAACCATTTCACATATACTTCTGGGTCGGCATTGCCGTATTCTTTCTTCTTTCGCAGACCGTAAGGCGGAGACGTAATAATCAGGTTTACAGAATTGTCTGGAATTTTCTTTATCAAATTCAGCGTATCGCCTAAGAACGCTTTGCCTAAGCGTGTCGAGTAGTAAGGCTTGACTTTAGGCAGCAGCGTATTGTTTGAACTCACATAAATCACTTATTGTTCGATTTCTTTTTTCGCTTTCTTGGTTTGTTCCAGTAAGGACTCTTGCATTTAGGATTAGGACAGACTGTGGGAAGCTCCTCTCCTCTCGGTCTCCACGTATGACCGCAACGAGTGCATTTCAGAATATCGGAAAATACATTGCTACATTTCGGGCATTTGACCATACGTAATCTTTCTTGCTTTTTACTTAAATAACTATCATCATTTCTCATAATCATCCTTTATAATAAGCCTCTGAAAGTATATAAGCATCTTGCCTCCTCTTACTATACCGATAGGTATATATACTTATAGGTATATATTTATAGACAGGAAAATTAAATCAAGAGGCGATAAAAATGCAAACCCAAGAGATAGAAAAGGCAAATGAGATAAGAAAGATTAGAGGCATGGAGATAGCCAAGACATGCAGAATAATGCACAGGGAAAGAGGCGGTTATATCGTGCCTTCCCAAAGCGGTAGCGGTTGTTATGTCGTAAGCTACAAAAATCTAAGCCTGTATGCGAATGCCAAGACTTCGAGAAACGTGGAATCTTGGGTGTGAAATGTAAGCACGTCTGGGCAGTTGAGATAACGCTTAACAAAAAGCTATACCCAGACGGAACAGTAGAGATAACTCAGACAGTCAAAAAGACATATTCGCAGGATTGGACAGCTTATAATCAGGCACAGACAAACGAAAAAGAGCTATTCCAGAGCCTTCTATACGACCTTTGCGGAGAGATAGAGAACCCGTTTCATACCTTCGGAAGACCTACTCTGCCTCTGGCAGATATGGTATTTGCTTCTGCTTTGAAAGTCTATACGACCTTCTCTTTGAGGCGGTTTATAACGGACATGAAAGAAGCCAA
Source organism: archaeon (assembly GCA_035289125.1). GTDB lineage: Archaea > Aenigmatarchaeota > Aenigmatarchaeia > GW2011-AR5 > GW2011-AR5 > JACQID01. The sequence goes on from DATDXW010000052.1 coordinate 3,418, forward strand.
AGAAAGTGGTCTATGCGACAAGGTATGCTCATACTCAACAGTCAGTAACTACATGAGGAATCCAGAATTAACACCTATTCTGATTGACCTAATAGAGAAGTCAGCAAGACCACTAAAGGCAATAGAGACTGACTTTGCCATAGATTCTTCGGGCTTCGGAACTTCACGCTTTGACAGGTGGTTTTCGTTCAAATACGGAAAGGAAATCGAGAGCAGGATTTGGGTTAAACTGCACATGGTTAATGGCGTAAAAACGCACATCATAACAGGCATAAAGATAACCGAAGCCTTTTCGCATGACAGCAAGGAATTTCCAGAACTGATAGACAAGACTGCCAGAACTTTTGAAGTAAAGGAAGTTTCAGCGGACAAGGCGTATTCAAGCAGGAAAAATATAGAGCTTGTAAATGGTCTTGGTGGAACTGCTTATATTCCGTTCAAATCCAATACAAGCGGGAAGCCAAGAGGCTCTAAACTCTAGAAGAAAATGTATCACTACTTCATGTATAACCGAGACGACTTCCTGCAGTATTACCACAAGCGTTCAAATTCGGAGACAGTTTTTCACATGATTAAGTCCAAGTTTGGCAACTATGTGAGAAGCAATGAATGGACTGCACAGGTTAATGAAGTCTTGCTTAAAGTCCTGTGCCACAACATAACAGTCATTATTCACGAGATTTACGAGCTTGGGATAAGTCAAGACTGTTTAAAAAGTGAGGCGAGTGTTTAAATGTCAAGCTGATTTATGAGTTATTAAACAAAGCTCCGCGCGGTTCTTCGGCTTATATTCTTTTCCGGCATTACAGTAAACTACCTGTTAGTGAAGGATGCACTGCGAAAAGCGAAGCTGTCATATGGCATCGTGCGCCGAGTTTACCGTGTTGGTTTTCAGTATGCGGGTTGTAAATATTTTGAACCCTAATGGATGGGCCCGGGCAGATTTGAACTGCCGGCCGCTCGATTTGCGGGAAAGACTGTCTTTCTTTCCGATGCTTTTGTCAAGCCTATCAGTCGAGTGCTCCAACCAGACTAAGCTACGAGCCCATTGACTTATTTCTTCCCGCAAGGTTATTATGTTTATGGTATATGTATAGAAAGCGCATGGGCAAAGGGCTGGTAGATCAACGGAAGATCGCTTGCATGGCATGCAAGAGGCTTCGGGTTCAAATCCCGACCAGTCCATATTATACTTTACTGAGCTTCGCACGTCGTATCCCGCATTATTATCTTCCGGCGGACCGTTCAAAACTCTTTTATACCACCCAAGACAGTAAACATATTTATGGACAAAATCTGGGCGCCCTGGCGGATAAACTTCCTGAACGCGAAGAAGTTGAAGGGATGCATATTCTGCGCCAAATCTAAGGAGAAAAAAGACGCAAAAAACTATATTCTCTATCGCGGCGCGTCCTGCTTTGTCATATTGAACGCCTACCCGTACACGTCCGGGCACGTCATGGTGGTGCCTTACCGCCACCTTGATAAAATCACGGCGCTGAACGAGAACGAACGCCGCGAAATCATGGACTTGTCTGCATCGTTCACTAACGTGCTAAAAAAAGCCGTGAACGCCGAGGGCTTCAACGCCGGTTTCAATCAAGGCAAGGTTTCCGGCGCCGGCATAGAGAAGCACGTCCACATGCACGTCGTGCCGCGCTGGCACGGAGACGTGAGCTTCATGCAGACGCTCGCTAATACAAAAATCCTGCCGGAATCGCTATCTGCCACTTACGCGAAGATGAAGAAGGCAATGAAAGGAATATTGTGATTAGAACTTGAGCACCTTAATTATCTCGTTCACAACTTCTTCCGGCTTCTTCTTTGAAACGTCTATGACAAGGTCCGCCTCTTTCTCCTGCGAAAACGAGTCAAAACCGTAAATGCGCGTGAAGTTCTCGCGCTCCAGCCTGTCCTTTTCTTTTATCAGTTTTTTCGCTTCTTCGTTGGTTATGGAATCACGTTTGGCGTAACGTTCCGCCCTAACCGCGTCAGAGGCTTTAAGCCAGACTTTAAAATCGGCTATCTTCGCCAGAAAATGCACGCCCAGCTTGGCGTCGCATACGACATTGCCCTTCTTCGCCTCTTCCACGACCATCTCGTCCAGCGCGTTGTGAAAGCGCGATGACGAGCCTTTTTCAGTCTTCCAGAAGCCGACAGCGCGTTCAGTGCTCTTGCCTTCACCGAACTTCTTGTAATATTCGCCTGCCGAAAAGAAGCGTAACTTCAACGTCTTGGCAAGAAACCGCGCGGCAGTAGTAGAGCCGCAACCGGACTGACCAGATATTGCAATTACTGGCATATTACAAAATAACGCGGTCTACGATTTAAATAGAATAGCCTCTATTTTTACTCATGGAACGTTACAATGCCACGGAAGCCGAGCCTCGCTGGCAAAAGGTATGGGAGGAAGAAGGTGTTTATCATTTTGACAGAAGCGGCGCAAAGCCATTTTTCAGTATAGATACGCCGCCGCCGACCGTTTCCGGAGCCATGCACATAGGGCACGCTTTCTCTTATTCACAAATGGACTTCATAGCCCGCTATAAGCGTATGCTCGGCTTCAACGTATTCATGCCGTTCGGCACGGACGACAACGGATTGGCAACCGAGAAACTCGTGGAAAAAACAAACAACGTTAAGTCCCGTAGAATGGAGCGATGGAAGTTCATAGAGCTTTGTTTGTCTACGTTAGAAAAGATACGCCCCAAATTCGTCGCCGACTGGAAACGCATCGGTTTGTCAGCTGACTGGTCGCTCTTCTATTCCACAATAGACAAGCACTGCCGCCGGATTTCACAGCGCTCATTCATCGAACTTTATGAGCAAGGTCTGGAATACCGAACGAAAGCGCCGTTCATGTGGTGTCCGGAGTGCCAAACAGCTATCGCCCAAGTTGAGCTAAAGGACGCGGAACGGGAATCAAAGCTTGTTCACCTGCGTTTTTCCGTGGGAACGGAAAATATCGTTATAGCCACGACGCGGCCAGAAATGCTGCCTGCATGCGTTGCAATCTACGTCCATCCTGGTGATACGCGTTATGCAAAGCTGATAGGGAAGAAAGCAAAGCTTCCGATAACCGGGATGGAAGTGCCGATAATCGCCAACAACGAAGTAGACATGACGTTTGGAACAGGCGCCGTTTACCACTGCACGTACGGCGACATGAAGGACGCTGAATGGGCGAGAAAGTTTAAAACGGAAATAATAGAAATCCTGAACACGGACGGCACGCTGAACGAGCAGGCGGGCATATACAAAGGTATGAGAACGAAAGAAGCGCGGGAAAAAATACTGGAGGACTTGAAGCCGTTTATCGTCAAAATCGAGCCGGTAAAGCATATAGTTAACACGCACGAGCGATGCGACACGGACGTGGAGATTCTTTCCACCTATCAGTGGTTCATAAAGTACCCGTCGAAAAGTGATATGCTTGCCGCTGGCTCCAGGCTTGCTTGGTACCCGCCGCACATGAAAAGCCGCTATGATAACTGGGCGGAGGGCATTAAGTGGGACTGGTGCATTTCGCGCCAGCGATACTTTGGCATTCCGTTTCCAGTTTGGTATTGTAAAAATTGCAGAGAACCTGTTCTCGCGGACAAGTCGAAACTTCCCGTGGATCCTCTGAAGGACGCGCCTGCCAAGTGCAAGTGTGGCTCGACTGAATTTGAGGGGGAGAAAGATGTCATGGATACGTGGGCGACTTCGTCATTAACGCCACAGATAGCGACGGAGCTGCTGGGCAAAAACGGCGATAAGATGCTACCTATGACGCTGCGCCCGCAGGCGCACGATATAATATCGTTCTGGCTTTTCAACACCGTGGTCAAATCTCTTTATCACAAGAAAGACGTGCCGTGGAAGAACGTCATGATTTCCGGCTGGGCGCTGGACCCGCGCGGCAACAAGATGTCCAAGAGCAAGGGCAACATTATAGCGCCGCAGGAAATGATAGCCAAATATTCAGCTGATGCCCTGCGTTTCTGGGGGGCGACATCGAATTTGGGAGAGGACTTGGCGTTCCAGGAAAAAGAATTGGTAACGGGAACAAAGACATTAACCAAATTATGGAACGCCGCCAGTTTTGTCTTGTTTATGGCCAAAGAGGACGAACAAGAGCCGAAGGAAATGCACATAGCCGACAAGTGGGTTCTCACGAAACTGGCAAAAACTGTAGCACGTGTTACTGACGCGTTCGAATCGTACGACTATGCCCGCGCCAAAAGCGAAACGGATACGTTCTTCTGGCGTATATTCACGGATAATTACATAGAGATGGTCAAAAGCCGCCTTTACGACAAAGGCGCATACTCCGAAAACGAAAGGGCATCAGCAAAGTTCACCTTGAGGAAATGCATTTATGCGGTGCTTAAACTTTACGCTCCGATAATGCCCCATATCACCGAAGAAATATACAGGAATGTATTGGGCAATGCCGTGAGCATCCACACGTCTGCATGGCCCGATGAAAACTATTCATACGCCAGTGAAGAAAAATCCATGGACAAAGCCGTGGAAATCATAGCGCATGTGCGAAAGTACAAGAGCGAGCACAAGATGGCGATGAATGCTTTCCTGAAAGGCGTGAGAGTGAATGACGCATCCCTGAAAGGCGTGTTTGACGTTATCGGCTCCACCATGAACGCGAAAGTTGCTTTAAACGAGGAACAGGCAGAAGACGTTATTATAGAGGAATAATTATAATACGGGATACGACTCGCGAGAAGTGAAGTATAAAGGATAATATGGCATCGCCTCAGTGCAGATTGGCGCACAGTGGTGCGTCAGTTCGCAATGAAGCGAGGGGATATTATGAAAGAAGGAACGCAAAGCTCGGGTTATCGATTAAAGAAACTGCTGAAAATGCTTGGCTCTATCCGCGGTCGCTACACTGAGCTCGTAACTGTCTACATTCCGGTCGGCTACAGCATGAGCGAGGTGGCGGCGCAGCTCCGCGATGAGCAGGGCACGGCGGATAACATAAAATCAAAGTCCGTGCGAAAGAACGTGACGTCGGCGCTGGAAAAAATAATGCGCCACATGCAATTATACAAAAAAACGCCGGACAACGGACTGGCTTTGTTCTGCGGCAATATATCAGAGAAAGAAGGCGTGGCGGACATGGAACTGTGGGCGATAGAGCCGCCCGAACCTATAAGAACGAAGCTCTACTGGTGCGACCAAACGTTCGTTCTTGACCCGTTGGCTGCGATGGTGGAAGAAAAGGAAGTCTACGGCCTGGTGACGCTTGATAAAAGCGACGCTGACCTGGCTATACTGAAAGGCAAGCATCTTGACGTGCTTGGCCACTTTGAATCAATAGTGCCGGGCAAAACGCGCGCCGGCGGGCAAAGCTCGGCGCGTTTCTCGCGCGTCCGCGAAGGGATGCTCAACGACTGGCTCAAGGAAATAGGCGATGCCGTGAACGAAGCCTTTGGCGAGCACAAAGAGCTGAAAGGCGTACTCATAGGCGGACCGGGCCCGATAAAGGAAATATTTATGCGCGAAGACTATGTACATGCCGACATAAAGAAAAAAGTTCTCGGGACCGTGGACACGTCTTACACGGGCGTGAATGGGCTGCACGAAATAATAGAGCGGGGACAGGAACTGATAAAGGAAGCGGCTGTCGTAAAAGAGCGCAACCTGCTCGCAAAATTTCTGGAAGGCTTGCAGAAGCCCGACGGTCTCGTGGCTTACGGCTTCGCGGAAGTTGACCGGCTGTTGAAGGCTGGAACCGTAGATACTGTGATACTTAGCGAGCTTGTGTCTCTACGATATATGGAATACGAGTGCCGGTGCGGCACAATCACCAAAGCCGTGCGTGACGAGGACAAGAACCGCCAGATATGCCCAACGTGTAAGTTCCCAATGAAGATTCTAGGCGAGAAAGAGATGCTTGAATATTTCGAGGAGGAGACAAAGAATTACGGCTCAAAACTGGAAATGGTTTCCGCCGAGACAAAGGAAGGCGCCCAGTTTGACGCTCTTGGCGGCATAGGCGCGTTCCTGCGGTATCATTCTTAGATTCCGATAAGGACTATCAACAAGAAAATAATAAGTGCTAATGGAATTCCAAAATAAATGAGATATCTGTAATAGCCTCGCCCAAAAGACAACTGAACCATCTGCCTGCCTTTTATATTGACTGTATTTTTGCCGGCATTGCTTCGCAGGACTTCCGGAAAAAGCATTCCGTGATGCCCGCAGTTATCGCACTCTTTGAAATTGTTGAGCAAACCGGATGCCGCGTAAGCGGGATTCCTTTCAAAAGATACATCCTTGCTGCCGCACTTCGGGCAGACGGTGACGTATTTTTCTTTCTGGCGTTTTGGCATAATTATACACGATACCTAAAAGTAAATAAAACTGACTGAAAGAACGACCAGCAGTTACCCTAAAAATCCGCGTATCGCTCCGGCGCGGGTTATGCTTTCCTGCAGGGAAGGCGACTTTTTCGCATAATCCTGCGCTATGACGTCGGTCACTAGTTTATGCTCTTCGTCAACGTCGAAATCAAATAGTCCGAGGGCCTTTTCTACCTCTTCCTGTAGCGCATGCGGCATCAGTCTTAGATTGTCTTTGTTTAAGTATCGTAGTGCGTCCTTCATGTCTTTCTCAAAATTTCCGTAATTATTGATAATAGAATCCACGTCGCTTCGTGAAAGCGCGCTGAGCCCGAGAATTTCCGGCGGCAATCCCAGCGAGTATAGTGAAGAACAGAACGCTATAGCTCTGGGCAGTGACACGCCCGTGGAATTTCGCGAGTATCCGAAAAGCCCGATGTGCAGCTTTCGCTTCCTTCGCGCAGGGACGTGCATGGCTAAATCGCTTATCATCGGCGCGATTGCAGATACTTGCCGCATATAAGCTTCGGACGTTTTCTCCAATATGCGCAGCATCTCTTCCTCCTCAACTGGCACGGGGCGCGACGTGTGACTGGAATTTATCTTTTCTACCGCCCTCAATACGTCCCGCTCATCGTGGTCGTATTTGAACGCGGACTGGATTGTGAACGTGTGCACAGACGGATACCCCTGAAGGCAACCAAGATTGGACGGCGTGAGATTTCCTCTGAACGGGGCGGAGCCGCAGCCAAGTATTGGAAACGTCTTCACCTCAAGCGCTGCAATCCTTTGCAACGCGATTTTGTTGAGAAGCACTGCAGCAAGGGAGCCGTAATTGAGTGCCGGGTCCGACCGTGCCAGCCATACGCGCATTTCGTCCAACCGCTCTTTCGTCGCGTATTCTTTCACGGTTTTATGGGCGTTGAGTATGTCTTCTTTCGTCTCAAACAATGGTATGACGTTTATCTCTTCCGGCAAAAACGCGCCCATCCAACTCTCCATGCTTTCATCGCCTACTATAAGAACGGATTTTCCCTTGCCGCTGACGAATTTCCTATAATATTCGCGTATTCTTGACAGTGACACAGCAGAGGTAGTCATAGGAAGGACTACCTCAAATATGGGGCACGGGTAGTTCCCGTACACCGCCCGCACTATGTCGGAATTTCTCGGTATGCTTTCCAGCGTTTCAAGAAGTATTTTTGCCTCGTTCTTTTCCACTTCCGGATTCGGCACCCTCATCGTGAGAAATGTTTCTTTGCCAAGCACGTGCCCGGTAAAATACTGCTCGTAGTTTGCCAGCAGTTTCTTGACAACATGCGTGTCAACTTCCTTGCCTTCGCAATCCCACAACTGCTCCTCGCAACCGAGATGGGAATACGCGTAAAACGCTTCTTTCACCTCGTCGTCGCCACTGATAATCGTGCTGCTACAAAAGAAAGGCGTGCGCACATTGTCAGGATGCTGGGTGCTCATTGTTTTTGGAACCTTTCTGTAAATCGAGTCCGACATAATATCCTGTAATAATCCTCAGAAAGCGTTTAAACGTTGAAATCCTACTACATTTATACGGCTATTGGAGTTTCAACGTGCAAATCCACTGTGTTTAAAAATCCCTGCTTAAAAGCAGTGGATTTTTAATCGGTTCGTATCAATGGTAAATAGTGCATACAACCTCCGAAAAAGCCGCAAAGGTCAGGCCTTCCGCCACAATGGCTTTGAACGCAAGAGCCCGTGAGTTGTCGCAGGCCGGGAAAGAAATCATAAATCTCACGATAGGCGAGCCGGATTTTGACACACCTGAAAATATAAAGCGCGCCGCTGCCACTGCCATGGCAAAAGGTTTTACCAGATACACGCCGGCCGAGGGCATGCGCGAATTGCGGGAAGCCATAAGCGGCAAACTGCTGAAGGACAACTCGCTGGAATACACACCGGATGAAATAGTAGTTTCCTGCGGCGCCAAGCATTCCATATTCAACGTGCTTCAATCTATCGTGAACAATGGCGATGAAGTCATCATCCCCTCTCCATATTGGGTAAGCTATGCCGAGCAAGTCTCACTCGTAGGCGGGACTCCTGTATTCGCCGAAACGCTGTGTTTAGACAGTAGGTGCATTGAGAAAAAAATATCAGCCAAGACAAAAGCCATAATAGTGAACTCCCCCAACAATCCTACCGGCGCCGTTTACGGCGAGAATGCGCTCAAATCAACGGCAGACCTTGCGCGAGACGCCGGCACTTTTATCATTTCGGACGAAATTTACGAGAAGCTCATTTACGGAAAGAAGCACCACAGCATAGCCGAATACGCCAAAGAAAATACTATAGTCGTCAACGGCGTCTCAAAGGCGTACGCCATGACGGGATGGCGCATAGGATACGCCGCGGGCCCCGCAAACGTCATGAAAGTGGCATCAGCCGTCCAGAGCCACACCACAGGCAGCGCGAATTCCATCGCCCAGAAAGCGGCGATAGAAGCTTTGACCGGGGACCAGACGTCCGTGGAAGTCATGTGCGCAGAGTTTGAGCAACGCCGGAATTTCGTCGTGAAGCGTTTGCAAGAAATCTGGATGAGTTGCATAAAGCCGGAGGGCGCTTTTTACGTTTTCTTGGAAGTGCCGCGAGGCATGACTTCATCGCGCTTTTCCGAGTTTCTTTTGGAAAAAGCCGGCGTAGCCGTCGTGCCTGGAGATGAGTTCGGCTCGGACAGGCACGTGAGAATTTCCTATGCTTCTTCCATTGAGAGCTTGAAGAAAGCTATGGACAACCTTGGCAATGCGCTGAAAAACCTGCATGGTAGCTAGTCGTTTCATTTTTATATATATTCAGGCACATATAAGATTAGAAAAATTCAGAGAGGTGGAAAAAGTGTGCGATTCGTGCGGATGCAAAGGCAACAAGAAAAAGAAGAAGTAAGTGCATTTGAAAATTTATTTCCGTGTCAACTTTAATCCTATTTATTTATAGTTTGGCGTGTATAATTATTAATAAACAAGTCCAACGGAGGTAAAAACGATGTGCCAGTGCGTTTGCGGTAACGCAAAAAAAACTAAGAAGAAGTAAGTTCTGCTTTTCTTGTTTTTATTATTACGAAAAAAGTCTTAGCATTTCTTCTGCATGACCTTTTAACATTAGTTTAGTTGCCTGTGAGATTTTACCGTCAGGGTCATCGTCTCTCCAATCTCTGCGGATGCCAAAAGCCTGTTCGCTTTCGGACCGTATGATTATACACATAAATCATAATGAAATTTTTCCAGCATCTTTTTATGCGTGATTCGCGCCGCGGATTTTGAAGAGTTTTTCCGCATTTTTCGCGCACGTTTCCATTACTTCCTGCTCCGTCGTGCCCTTTATTTCCGCGATGACCCGCGCTCCAACGCGTATATTTGTCGGCTCGCCTATAAGTTTGCCGTGCGTCTCTTTCCCGCCAAACCACGGGCTGTCCGTCTCAAGCATAAGCTGCTCCAGCGGCACGTCCCTTGCCACATTCTGGTGTTTCTTCGAGCGTTTCGACACAGGGCCTACTGAAACAAGCCAGCCGTTGTCCTTTATCGCCGCGGCAAAGCTTGAATCTCCCCACATATGAAGCTGCACGCGCTCCGCTCCGTTCTTCGTCAGTATTTTAATCGCGTCCTCGTGCGCCTCGCGCGTGTGCACGATAAGAACTTTGTCCAGCTCCTTTGCCAATTCTATGCATTTTACAAAAAGCTCTTTCTGCCTCTCTCTCCAGTACGTCTCTTTTATCCAGAAATAATCCAGCCCCTGCTCACCCACACCAACTATATCCCGCTCATGCCTGCGTATCCACGAGAAGGCCTTTTCCACCGTTTTGGTGTCCAATTCTTTCACGTATTCCGGATGCACGCCGGCTCCCATGAACACGAAACCGTTATGTTTTTTCGACAATGCCAAGCATTTTTCATAGTCGTTCGGGTGCGTCGCGACGCTCACGACGCCGCGCAACGTCGCTCGGCATCGCGCCACAACATCGTCCACATTTTTCATCAGTTCGAGATGGCAATGAGTATCTATCATACCCATGATATATGCGCAAAGGGTTAAATTCGCTTTAAATTTTTTCGCGCATTCTTCCATGACGGTAACTACAGTGACATACGCGGGCAAGTTCACGATGTTTTCAAAAGCCTGAATGGCGAAAACGAATACTCAAGAATTGTGGGCGCGGATATATGAATAACCTACTGCAAGAGCATCCTAAACAACAAAAGATATGGTCTTCTCACTCCGCGACGCAAATATTACCAGGTTATTTCTTCTTCTCTATCAGAATGGCGTTCATCGTGCCGTCCTGCCCGGGACGACTGGTGATTTTTGCCAGACCCGCGTCCGTCTCGATTATACTGCCCTTGGCGAGTATGTTTCGCCTTGCGAACTGCATGTTTGCTGCGTTGTCCTTGACTGTTATTATTTTTGCCTTCATCGCTTTTCCGTCGCTTACAACGTTGACCGTATCCGCAACCATTATCATTCTTTTCTGGTTGCCGCCTCTTGTCCTTATAGCCTTTGCGTTCGGCTTGCCTATTGTAGCGGGGAAAAAGTCGCGTCCGGCTTCCATTCGCCTTTTCTTCCTGTGTGCGTAAATGAGCTTGCCTGTCGGCCCGCGCTTGGAGCGCTTCTTCCACTGCGTCATAACTTTGCTTTCCCAAATCAACTATTTAAATCTATCCGCAAATACAGAAGTATTCCAGATTTTGGAGGTTTTGTGAAATGGAGAGGCCAATAGACGTTTTGAACAACGCGAAAGGAAAGAGAGTGCTGATAAGGCTCAAGAACGGAATGGAAATATCCGGGCTTTTGCAGGCAATGGATTTGCATCTGAACATGTGGATAGAGAATTCTGACCAGACAATGAATGAAAAGACGACAAAGCTTGGCACTGTTCTCGTCCGCGGCGACAACATTCTTTATGTGTCCCCTGAAAAAGGAGACTAAAACGAATAGGAATTCGCCAATGACAATAATATGTGATACGACTTGTGAACGAAGTGAGCGAGGGGCATGAGTATACTTATGGATAATATGGCATCGACTTGCGGAGCAGGGGGATTATGACTAAGGGAACACCCAGCTTCGGCAAGCATCAGACGATTTCCCACATAAACTGCCGGAGGTGCGGCCGTCACAGTTACCACATTAAAAAACAGTCATGTTCTGCGTGCGGCTTTCCCCGTTCCAAGATTCGTCAGGAATCGTGGCGAAGAAAACTGACGAACAGAAGCGCGCGCAAATCCGTCAAGATTCTGCACATGAAGCAGAAGACTGCGTATCGGGGCAAGTAGTTTTTTCTTTATTGTATTCTAAAACTTTTCGTTCCATTCTCTCGTATGGAATGGGCAGGTTATCTTGCTCTGGCGTTCGTTTCTTACAGCGCACAGGGGCTCCTGTTCAAGTATGCCGCGCATCACGGATGCGACAAATACCTCACGACATTCTACGTCATGCTTGTGGTATTCTGTTTATCCGCCGTTATATCGCTCATCTTGGGCGTAGGCGCCGTAACGTCTACGGGCGTCTTGGCAGCAGCGATAAGCGGCTCAACTTACGCGCTCTATAATATTTTCAGAGTTGGCGCGCTTCTGGAAATACCGGCAAGCATCGTTTATCCGCTCCTGAGACTTTACAACGCGCCTCTTCTTTTCCTGCTGGTGGCGTTCACTGGCGAAACCATGACAGCGTATAATGCCGCGGGCGTCCTGCTTGCGCTGGCGTCCGTCTATCTCTTGAGCAACGGTGAAGAGAAATGAATGCAGGAAAGAAGTATCTGGCGATGGCGTTTGTCACGATAGTGATATCCTCATTCTTTCTGAAGGAAGGCGCGATGAACGCCGAGCCTCTTATGTTCGCTACGATTGCCTACGGCATCGGCACGGTTGTGGCGTATCTGGCGCATCGCAAGGATATCCGTTCTGTGGATGAAAAACATCGTGGTAATTCGCTAAAGTTCGGTACGGTTATAGGCGTAGCCAACTTCTTCGGCGTTTACCTGATATTGAAGGCGCTGGAAACGGGTCCGGGCACCGTGATATTCCCCGTTCTCAGCCTGAGCCTTGCCGTGATAGCGCTGGTGTCAATAGCGGCATTCAAGGAGAGACTCAACGCAAAAGGAAAATTGGGTTTGATGCTTGCTTTGCTTTCCGTGCTGCTATTACAATAAAAGGTTATTAAAGATTTTTGCGCATTCTTATGGAGAAGGGCTCGTAGCTCAGTCTGGTTAGAGCGCCTGCCTCTTAATCCGGAAAGCTCCGTCGCTTTTCCGGAAAAGTCAGCAGGATGCCGCGAGTTCAAATCTCGTCGGGCCCATATTTTATTCCTAACGTGAAGAACCAATATCGCGCAACAGTCATCTCGCGCCGAGTATATATGGGATGCGATGCGCGAAGTGCAGGACATATCAGTATCGCACAACAGTCATCTCGCGCCCCACGATATTCATTTGGCGTGCGCCAGTATCAATGCCCGTCCATTTTCCGTCGGGAGCGCGCGAATATCGCAGGAATGCCACAGCAGTATTAGACTGCCTTCCGCAACCTAATTGCTCTCTGCCTGCATAAGGCAGTTTATAATTCCCGGAAATGCCGGCAATTCTGCCGCCGCCGTTATAATGGAACCTGACTGCAGGAGGAAACGCCAGAACGCCGTGTTCCAGTTCTTCCAGCGGCACGGCACTTGATACAAGTTTGTCATAGAAGTCCCTGGGCACAGGCGTAGTAGTAAGCGCCCACCGTATGCTATCGTCAAGCACGGAAAGAACCCCACCCCTGAAAACGTTCCCTATACCGTTGTTTCTGGCGTCTTCATCAAGCGTGGTTATTTGAAGGAGCAGGGCAGTGTCTCCCTTCATTTCTCCGAAACCCGTCCACGTCTCGCCTGAAGTTATATGACAGTACGTGGGATGTTTCTCTGTCAGTCTATGAGGTTCGCCCTTCACATCGGCTACGCCGGTTTGCAAAACAATAAGCGGGCTTCCAAGTTGCCTGTCCAATACTTCCCTGCCGACATAAACTCTGTTACCTGCTCCATCCACCATACGGTTCATTTCACTGTTATCTTTCGGACCGAACGCTCCCCACTCATCTCGTAGCCCGCACTCTATAGTGGCAAGAGCACGACGCTCGTCTCTCATATTATAAAGCGTGTCTATCGCCATCGTCCTTTGCGCCGTAACTGTCATCTTATCTTTTCCCCATTCTTTATTTTCTTTAGAGTGACGAGCAGCGACGCCTCGCTTCCAGCAGCAAGAAGCATTCCCTGCGATTCAACGCCCCGTATCTTCGCCGGCTCAAGATTGGCGGCGATTATCACCTGTTTTCCTTTCAGCTCTTCGGGCGTGTAGAAACCTTTTATTCCGGCAACTATCTGCCTCTTCTCGCTGCCAAGATTCACCGTCAGAATGTAAAGCTTCTGCGCGTCCGGATGCTCCTTAACGTCTTCCACTGTAGCTGTGCGCAAATCCAGCTTCTGAAACTCTTTCAGCGGTATCATCCCGTTTTTCGCCTCTATCGTATCCTTATTATCCGCGGGCATTGATTTAACCTTGCCGCCGTCTTCTATGGGAATGAAAAGCTTTAGAGGTTCTACGCTATTTCCAGAAACAAACGTGCCTATGGTTTTCACGTCGCGTTTTGCGCCCAGCGATTTTAATGCCTTTTCGGAGGCGAACGGGATGAAAGGCCATAACAATATTGATATGTCCCGCATCTTGTTCGCGGCGAAGTGCAATGCGTCAGCAGAGCCTTTCGGATTCTCCCACGGCTTCGCCTGCTGGAAGTAGCGGTTAAGTTCCGTGCACAACGACATTATTTTGTCCAGCACCTCGTTTAGTTTGCGCTCTTCCATCAGTTTCTTCGCTTCTTCCGTGCGCACGGAAAAAATTTTATCAACGCCTTTTTCTTCGTTGCCGAGCTTTCCCGGAGGCACTTTGCCATTGAAATTCGCGCCGATGAACGACGTTATCCTGTAAAGCAAATTGGAATAGTTAGAAGCCAACTCGCTGTTGCTTCGCTGGATTAACGACCGCTCGGAAAAATCACCGTCTTCAAACGGCGAAATTTCACGAAGCATGAAGAAACGCAACGCGTCTGCGCCATACTTGTTTATGAGTAGCGTCGGGTCAACGACGTTGCCCAACGACTTGGACATTTTCTGCCCGTTAACGGTAATGTAACCGTGGACGAAAAGGCTTTTCGGCAACTTCAGCCCGGCTGATAATAATATAGCTGGCCAATAGACGGCATGGAAGCGCATTATTCCCTTGCCGATGACGTGGCAGTCGGCCGGCCACCATTTTTTGTAGCTTTTTGCATCCCTGTCAAAGCCCACGGCCGTCTGGTAAATGTTGAGCGCGTCAAACCAAACGTACATTATCTGCCCGCCGTCTGAAGGCACGGGAACGCCCCATCCCTTTGCGCGGGCGCGGGAACGCGATATTGAGAAATCTTCCAAGCCGCTCTTGATGAAAGAAAGAACTTCATTCTTGCGCGATTTCGGCACGATTTTAAGCCCGTCTGATTCTATGAGCTTTTCCAATTTTTTCGCGTAACGTGATAGTCTAAAAAAATAATTCTCCTCTTCCACCACGTCCGGCTTCTTCAGGTGCTCCGGGCAGAGCCCGTTGCTCAGTTCGCTCTCCGCGTAGAATGCCTCGCATCCCACGCAGTAAAGCCCTTTATACTTTTTCCTGTATATGTCTCCCGCTTTATCGCACAGTTTCCAGAGCTTCTGCGCGCTTTTGGCGTGGTAATGAAGCGATGAACGCACAAAAGCGGAATAAGAAAGCCCCATAGAATCCATGAGCTCCTTGAATTTTGCCGCGTTCCTTTCGCAAAGTTCACCCGGTGTTATACCTTCTTTTTCAGCCGCCTGCACGTTCTTAAGGCTGTTTTCATCCGAGCCCGTGGCAAGAAATACGCCGTCACCGAACAGTTTGTGCCATCGCGCTATCGCGTCCGTCTGAACGAATTCAAGCGCATGCCCGATGTGCGGAGCGGCGTTTACGTAAGGTATTGCGGTGGTTATGTAGAACTTGTTCTTCGCTGGCATGAACTTATTTATAATTCAACGATTTAATAGTTTGACTTTCGCTTATTGAATCAAGAACTTCTTGATGAGCTTTCTGGCTTTTTCTTTCCGTTGCTGGTGCTCGCGCAAAAAGCGTTCCACCCTGTCCGTTAGCAGCTTCTTTATTTCTCCGCTTGTCATAGCGCCGCTCCTGAAAGCTTTCTCTATTTCGCCGAGTTTCGCGTCGTCCTCTTCAAACATAAACTTGAGATACTGGAACGCCACATCTTTCTCCGTGTCGCCGCCTTTCGCGCGATGCTCCTCCAGCGACGCGCCGCCCCCGGAAAAGGCGCGCATGATTTTCTTTCTCGCTACTGCCGGCTCATCGTTAAGATATATGCACGTCTCCGGCTTGCTACCGCTCATTTTTCCGCCCTGCAGGCCTGGCATGAATTTATGATACGTGGACGAGGGCTTGACAAAGCCTTCTTTTTCGGCTACGTCTCTGACTAAACGAAGATAAGGGTCCTGATCCAGACCAACTGGCACAACCGTAGGCTTTGGCCCGCCGTATTCGCGCAGTTGCGGAAAGAGTATGTGCGCCGACTGCATGACAGTGTAGAATATCTGCCCAACGTTCGTGTCATTAGTGAAGCCGAATATCGCCTTTATCGTGGAAAAAGTAGCACGGCGCGACAACTTAACCGCCAACTCGTATGCTTTCGGCGTGCGCGTGGAAACAAATATTTTAGTCTTTTCCGGCTCAAAGCCGACGGCTATTATGCTGGGTATGACCTCCTTGTATGCAAAGTCTGTCGTCTTGTCCAAATCATCACTCTTCTTGAAAACGTACGTCTCGTCGTTGGAAATAGGCAGATAAAAAGTCCCGCCCAACTTCTGGAAGAACAAAGCCTGCTTCAAAAAGAAAAGATTGCCGAGATGAAGCTCGCCGGACGGGTTAAAGCCCGTGAGCACGGCAAAAGGCTTTTTGTTTTTTGCTGATTCAAGTATCGCGCCCAAGTCACGGTGTGCAAAGATTATACCGCGCCTAAACATCATGCTCGGATTCGGCACTTTGCCTGCCACCGTGTCTATTGGCTCGACGCCGAATTCACGCATGAGCTTTTGGTAATCTATCTCGTCTTCAACGCCGCTCACTGTCATTTTTGCCATTATCATCCTTTCTCCTTGTCTGGTTAAATGCTTTACCGCGGCTTTTTAGCGTGCATCTCGTTAAAAACCGAATCAAGCAGCACGCTCATGCTGTCTATAATGGTGCCATTCTTTGTGTTCAGCAAAAGTTGCAAATCTGTGCAGCCCATGACGACCGATTCCGCACCACGATTCGTCATGTCGTTGATTATGCCGTTCAGTATTTTTACGTCCGTGCCTACGGTTTCATTCCTTACCGCCCTGTATATGATGCCGGATATGCACGTCTGCTGTGCCGTGGTGGGCAATATCGTGCGGACGCCGACGGCGCGGAGAGGGCTGGAATAAAGCTCGCTCTCCAGAGTATTTGCCGTAGAAAGCACGCCTACCTTTCTCAACCCTGCATTTTTTATGAAACCGATGGTTTCTTCTATTATGCTCAAAACGGGGGCGGGAGATACTTCCAGCAAGTGTTCTATGAAAACGTGGATTGTATTGCAAGGTATTGCTATGAAATCTGCTCCGGAATTGTTCAGCCGCGTAATGCTGTTAATCAGATAGGGCAACATGGCGCGCTCGCTATACGAATTTAACACTACTTCTTTCTCCAACGCAAAAGGGAACGAAACGCTGTCTATGATTACCGGCGGATACGAGTCGCATTTCTGCCTGCACTTTTTTACTAAAGCCTCATAAAACTTTGCCGTAGTCGCCGGACCCAATCCTCCTATTATGCCTGCAGTTCTCATTCTCTGCCGCCTCTTTCTCCATACGGCATTTCAAACACAGCGCACTGCCCGGAACATTCCTCATATTGCGAAAAGCCCGGATGTCCGCACTCCACGGATTTAGGTTCGTCGTATCCATGGTCGTATATGTCCCGTGTTATCCGCACGAACGGGCATCGTATGTATCTCGGCACGTCCCTTTGTCTCCTCTTTCCCGGGCAGTAAGGCGCAATTATTACGGGCATGAATCGATGCCTGCCTTCCTGTTGTATCATCATCTGCTTCGGCTCTTGCATTAACTCCCTGTATGATGCCGTTCCACCACAGTCATCAGAGCCAATCCACATTTTACCCA
>DATDXW010000053.1:0-7309 GCA_035289125.1 archaeon
CCCCTCGCTCACTCCGTTCGCAAGTCGTATCCCAATACCCCGCATCCTGCGGATGCGTCGTATCCCATATTATCGATTCTTCCTTCGCTTCGCTGCATCGCATCCCATATTATCTTTACTGCTTCTCGCTCACTTAAGCAATCTGACGCAAGATGCTGTATGACGGCTTCGCCGTCCAATAGCTGTGCGTCTAACAGCTTCCAAGTCGTATCCCATATTATTCATGCCTTGCTAATCATATCCAGTAGCCTTCAAGAGCTTATCAATCTTCTCGTAGAGTTCCCCAAGCGTCCCGTTGTTGTCCACGTTTATCGTTGCGTGCTTCAGCGCAGCCGTGAAACCCAGCTCGTCCTCGCGCTCCTCTTGTTTCGCGAATTCTTCCCGCGTCTGCGGGTCTCCGGTGCGCCCGCGCGCCAGCATGCGCGCGAAACGATTTTCCGAATCCGCAGTAATACACATTACTTTCATAGCCCTTCCGAATTTCTTCTTTAGCGGCAGCACGTCTCCGTCCGTTCTCATTTCTTTTATTATCACTTTATCACCCGCCTTTTGCGCCTTTTGCGCGACGACGTTGGTGAAAAAATCCTCGCCATGGGCGGCGCGATATTTTTTTCCGACGTGCTGCATGTTTTCCCTCGTCAGTGCAAGCCCTTCTTTTTGAGCCACGTCTTTCACGGCATCCCTGAACGCGACGATGGCGTAGCCGTATTTTCTCGCCACGTAGTCCGCGACCGTGTCCTTGCCCGCGCCTATCCGCCCGACGATGCCGAGAATTTTTTGCACGCCGTACATTGCACGCCAACTCTTAAGTTTATAACTCGCACACTGAAAACCACCTGCTTTAGCAGGTGGATGAGACAAGGGCGGGTTAGTGTGCCATTCCATAACTGAACTGTAAATAAGTAAAACCGAAAACGAACCCGCTCCGCCAAAAATCGAACCGTGCACAAGAGTCCTTTCCTTCCACTTTCACAACGCCCGCCACTTTAGTGGCGGGTAGTTTACATAGAAAGCCACGCTATGCCGGCCAGTATCATTGCGATGGCGAGATATTGCAGTTTGGTAAGCCTTTCGCTATAAAACACCCGGGCGTAAGCCACGGTAACGAGCGGCGCTGCCGACGCAAGAAGCACAACAACGCTCACGTTTGCCATCGTTATTCCGACGTTAAAGCCGGCTACGCCTGTTGCAAGAGCCGCGCCGGATATGATTATCAGTTTTTTCACGTCATTATCCGGCTTCTTCAGTAGTTTCTTTTTCATGCTATAAGCGAACGCAAAGGCGGATATCACCGCTTGCGTAAGAACTGCCGCGAATATAGGTCCGAGCGCGGCTACTGGGTATACGTTGATGAAGAAATATACGCCCCACATGGCAGCCGTCGCGAGAGCATAGTACACGCCTTTTAGCGATGCCCCCGCTTTGAAGGAAACAAGGGCGATTCCGGATATTATGACGGCAGTTGAGAGCAGTTGGGAAAAGGAAAGCGCCTCGCCGAGAAACAGAGACGACAGCAATATGGTGAAAAGGCCGAAAGAGTTGGCTATGGGAACGACCATTCCCACCTTTCCTGACGAGAGTGCCTTATAAAACGTGAATAGCGGCAGGGCGCCGAAGAGCCCTATGGCCGCGGTCATAGCCATGCTTTGCCATGAGAACGAGAAGCCGGCGGGATAAATCAGAAAAAGAGCCGACAAAAACACGGCAGCGGAAAAGGATTGCCATGCCATGGCGCTGAATGTTCCCACGTTCTTTACAACCCGTTGGGTTATCGCATTGGCCAGTCCGAATCCTGCCATGGAAATGATGCCGAACAGTATGCCGTAGTCCACTATTACCATTGGAGCGCCGATTTTTAAACTTAAACAGCCAGATAAATTCATGCTTTCGCGCAAGCCGTTGGCGAAACGCCATGCGATTCCGTCCTCCTTTGACGTGATAGGCAGCAAGGACAGAGCAGTAGCTATAATGGAAGTCCCGCAACCCCTGCAAAAGAAGAAGAAAATTCTCGCCGATGCCGTAATGCGCCGGCACAAGAACGTCGTAAGCGTGCTGGAGAAAGCATCGCCGCGCTTCGGCACTTTCAGAACGCGCAAGCTGAAAATAATAAAAGGCTCGCGGAATACGGCTGTTATTCACGTTGAAAGTGGCTGCCGTTTTGCCGTGGACCCGCGCACTTCTTACTTTTCGCAGCGTGAGGGCACCGAGAGGGCGCGCGTCGCTTCTCTCATAAAAGAGGGGGAAAATGTGATGGTTTTTTTTGCCGGCGTCGGCCCCTTTGCAATAGTCATAGCCAAAAAAGCCCGCCCGCGTGCCGTCGTGGGCATAGAAATAAATCCCGCGGCAGTGGAGTGCTTCAAAAAAAGCATATCTATTAACAAGCTCAGTAACGTGAAAGCGGTTCTCGGCGACGTTCACGAAAAATCGCGCGATTATCATGGATTTGACCGCGTTATCATGCCGTTGCCCGAGACGAGCTTTGATTTCCTTGAAGACGCAAGGCGCGTTTTGAGGAAAGGCGGCGTGATGCACGTGTATTTCTTCGCGCGCGAGGACGAAGTGGAAACGAAAAAGAAGTTCGTGAGGGAAAAATTGCCCGGCTCGTTCATAGAAGGTATGAGTAAAGTCCTGCCATATGGACCGCGGATATGGAAGTGGAGGATGGACGTGACCGCGTGACGGCGAAACGCTTAAATATTTGTGATTCAAGAGTATGATAAAGTATGAAACACGTGATGCTATGGAAGAATTGATGATTCTCGCGTTTGACCACAGGGGCTCCTTCATGGAGAAGCTTTTCAATATCAAGGGACGGGAGCCGACTGCCAAAGAGGCGAAGGAAATCTCGCGCTACAAGCGCATAGTATACGACGGCTACGTGAAAGCGACGCAACTCTTAGGGAAAAGAGGAACGGGAATACTGATGGACGAGCAGTTCGCCTCCGCCGTGGCAGAAAGCGCGGCAAGGGACGGATTCGTTTTCGCCATGCCCGTGGAAAAATCGGGGCAGGACGAGTTTGACTTTGAATACGCCGACTGGAAAAGCCATATAGAGAAATTCTCCCCGACTTTCGTTAAAGTTTTGGTGCGTTTCAATCCTGAAGGCGACAGCAGCGCGAACGCCCGGCAGATGAAGAGACTGCGGGAATTGAACGATTATCTCAAGGGTTCCGGGCGAAGATTCTTATTTGAGCTTCTGGTTCCCGCTACGGAAAGTCAGCTTACATCAGCGGGGAACAAAGAGAAATTTGACGTGGAAATCCGGCCGAAGCTGATGGTAAGTTCTATGAGAATGCTGCAGGAGCATGGCATTGAGCCGGATATATGGAAACTGGAAGGCGTGGACAAAGAAAGCGACGCTCGTGCCCTTGTCGCGCAAGCGCAGAGTAACGGTCGTCGTGCAGGCGTCGTTACTCTTGGCAGGGGCGAAAGCACCGAAAAAGTCGCCGAATGGCTCAAGGTCGGCGCGAAAATAAGCGGCATAATCGGCTTCGCCGTTGGCAGGACCATATTTATGGACGCTCTCAAGGCTTGCAGGAGCGGGACGATGACGGAAAACGAAACGGTCTCGCTCATCGCCAAAAATTACGGCGATTTTGTAAGGTTATGGAGAGCGGAAAAGAATGGATGACCATATCATTTCCGGTTTGTTGCGCGCCACGGAAGACGCCGCCATAGCCGCATCCGAATGGACGGGCAAGGGAGATAAAAAGGCAGCGGATGCGGCTGCTGTTAAAGCCATGAGGGAAGCCATGAACGCCATCGCTTTTGAAGGCACCGTCGTGATAGGCGAAGGCGAACGGGACGAGGCGCCCATGCTTTTCATTGGCGAAAGGTTGGGAAAGGGCGGCCCCGAAGTGGACATAGCCGTTGACCCGCTGGAAGGAACGAATCTCACTGCGCGGGGGGATTGTAATTCAATAACCGTGCTTGCAGTATCGCCACGTAACACGCTGCTGCACGCACCGGACACGTATATGGAAAAAATCGCCGTTGGACCGGGAATAGGGCGGAACGTTTCGTTGTCAAAAAGCGTCGCGGAGAACGTGAACGCAGCGGCGAAAGCTCTCGGCAAGCCCGTTGATGACATAGTGGTAACGGTGCTGGACAGGGACAGGCATGCAGTGCTTGTAGAAGAAATACGGAAAGCCGGAGCAAGGGTGAAGCTCATCACGGACGGCGACATATACGGCGCCATATCCACGTGCACAGGCGGTTGCGACATTCTCATGGGAACCGGCGCCGCGCCGGAAGGCGTGATAGCCGCCTCCGCGATAAAGTCCATGGGCGGCTACATGGAAGGTATGTTGAAGTTCCGCAACGAGGAGGAGCGCGAGCGGGCGGCGAAATACGGGCTGAAGGACGCGGACAAAAAAATGACGATGGACGACATGGTGAAAGGCGATGAATCCGTGTTCATAGCCACCGGCGTCACGCAGGGTTCCATGCTTGACGGCGTGAAAGGAAAGGAAACCCATTCGGTTATAATTAATAAACATGGCACCAGATTCATACGTAATGCGAGGCACTGATTATGAAAATCGCTTCTGTTGCAGACTTGAACGAGCAGGAAGTGCGCGGGAAGAATGCGCTGGTGCGCGTTTCCTTTGACGCCTTTGACAAGGACGGCACGATAAAGGACAGCCTGCGCTTAGAAGCATCGGAGGGCACAATCCGTGCCCTGAAAAAGAAAGGCGCACGCAGAATAATACTTATGTCGTATGCCGGCCGTCCTGACGGCTTTGACCCGTCCCTTTCGCTGCGCCCCGTCGCGGACTTTCTTTTCGGCCTCTTCAAGGAGAAGGTTCATTTCGTGCCCGCAAAGCCGTGCATCTCCGCCGCTGCCTACGTCCAGTTAGTGAGAGAGTATCTCAATGCGAAAATGGAAGACGGCGAAGTCGTGCTGCTGGAAAATTTACGTTTCTGGAAGGAAGAAAACGAAGGCTCGGACGCGTTTGCGAAGGATGCGGCATCGCTTGGCGAGATATACGTTCAGGACGGCTTCGCGCAATCCCACAGAATCAAGAACGCCACGGTCGGCGGCATAACCAAGTACCTAAAAGTGAAAGTGGCAGGCATACAGTTCGCAAAGGAAGTGTCGTATCTTTCCGGAACATACAAAAACCTCACGAAGCAGGAGCGCGGGCCGTACATTTTCATAATCGCCGGCAAGAAAGTTGAGACCAAGCCCGGCATAGTGTCAAAGATAACCGTTGTCAACAAACTCATGGACAGCATGCGCAACGGCGATAAGGTATTAATCGGCGGCGCCGTAGCCTATCCGTTCATCGCAGCCCGTGCCTTCAACGGCGCTCCTGCGAGCATAGGCGATGTC
Source organism: archaeon (assembly GCA_035289125.1). GTDB lineage: Archaea > Aenigmatarchaeota > Aenigmatarchaeia > GW2011-AR5 > GW2011-AR5 > JACQID01. Next base: position 5,336 of record DATDXW010000053.1, read on the forward strand.
AGGAAAGTCATAGGCGATTCGTTCATAGAAGAGGATCAAATAGCCGAGCACATCAGGATGGCACAGGAGATATTCGGTAAAGGCGCGGCAAAAAACATAGATGTCGTGCTGCCGCGCGACCACGTCGTGAAAAGCGGCTCAAGCGTCGTGACTGTGGATAAAATACTGCCCGGCATGTCTGCAGCCGACATAGGCGCCGATACCGTGGGTGAATGGAAAAAATATTTCCAGGGCGCGGACACGATAGTATTGGCAGGTCCTGTTGGTTGGTACGAGAATCCTTTATTCAGCGAAGGCAGCAGGCAGATAACCAATGCCATCGCTGACGAAACAAAGGGCGGCACTGTGACGATAGCTGCCGGCGGTGACAGCTCTTCCATGGTGAGAAAGTTCGGGCGCGGCGCCGACTTCTCGTTGCTCTCCATCGGCGGCGGCGCCACGCTTGAGTTCCTGATGCAGGGATGGTTGCCTGTCATGGACTTGCTGGACAGGAAGGCGATTTAGTGGATTTTTAAACTATGGTCATAAACGTGATTTATGTCTCCTATTTGTCCCTTCTGTTTTGAGACTGAAAATAAAAAAATAGAAATGATAGAGGAGCACGATACTATTATTTGTAAAGCCTGCGGCACATCATATTTTATCACAGGTAAAGATCCTCTAAATAGATATTTTAAGGAATGGAAGAAAAACGCAGAAGGTATAGACGTATTTCTTAGACCTGCTTTATATCAACAAGATTTATCCAACCCGATGCTCTTTAACCTATACGAAGACTGTTACCATACATTGTTAATAGGGAGATATAATGCATCGATAGTAATGATGGGAATACTCCTTGAAGCGTTAATGAAGGAAAGAATTATACTCAAAACAAATAAGGAATTAGGAAAATCTTATGGAACGTCTCTCAATGTAATCAAGGACTTAAAATTAATGTCTCAAGACCATATAACATTTCTTGAAAAATTCAAAAACGATATAAGAGATTTATATCAGCACTCTAACGAAAAAGAAATTGTTAAAGGCAAAGTTATTCGTACTTGGAGAATAGACATAAATAAAGATAAGCCACTAGAAAGTATAAAAACGGGAGTAAAAGATGTCAAGCAAGGTAAAATTAGACCCGTCCTCATACCTTCTACAGAACCTGTGGTCCGTTCCGTAGTAAAGCAAGAACACGATAAGAAAATGGCTATTGTTCTATTCAACGAAGTTTATGATTTTCTTCTTATTTGCAATAATAGATATTTCAAGCAAGAAGAATACGATGAAGCTCACAAGAAATTTGGCTCGGGTTTGAGGTTCTGAAGAATCAACAGATATTCAACGAAAGCATAAGAACCTGTTAAAATAATAGTTAACTTAACAAAGCAAAGGTTTTTTAATATACGTCTGCCGATATGTTTCAATGAATAAAATAATCGCCGCGAACTGGAAGATGAACAAGTCCGTTGCCGCTGCGGAGAAATTCGCAAGGAAGCTGAAGAAAATGGACATTGACAACAACGTTATAGTCTTTCCCTCGTTCATTGCGCTACCCGCCGTCTCCGCCGTGCTTGGTCGTGAGAATTGCGGCGCGCAAGACGCTTCCTGTGAAGAAAGCGGCGCGCACACGGGCGAAGTTTCGCCCGACGCGATTAAAGAAGTTGCAGACTACGTGATTATCGGCCACTCGGAGCGCAGGGCAAGGGGGGAGACCAATGAAATTCTCAATAAAAAAGTCAAAGCCTGCTCGGCTGCGGGGCTGAAAATAATATTCTGCGTTGGCGAGAAAGAAGGCGAGGACATGCGAGCGGTTTTAAAAAGCCAGATAAGCCGCGGGCTCAGCGGCACGGATGCGCTCACGGATTTTGTGATAATAGCTTACGAGCCTGTATGGGCGATAGGAACGGGCAAAACGCCGACCACGGACGAGATAGCAGAAGCGGTGAAGTATATTAAGTCCCTATACAGTTGTGAAGTCCTTTACGG
>DATDXW010000054.1:0-4159 GCA_035289125.1 archaeon
CCGGGCAGTAAGGCGCAATTATTACGGGCATGAATCGATGCCTGCCTTCCTGTTGTATCATCATCTGCTTCGGCTCTTGCATTAACTCCCTGTATGATGCCGTTCCACCACAGTCATCAGAGCCAATCCACATTTTACCCACCAAACCCAAGACTGCGGTCCGGATATTGCCTCAAGAATTGCAAGGAATATTTTTCTCCTAGCGCACCAAGAAGCCTGGAAACTGCCACTCCCGCATCATTCACAATAATCGGATATATTCCAATACTGCCAATTTCATCGGGCGCATACGCGCTTCGCACGCGCAGAATTTCCTTTTCCGCTCTTACGAGCGCATACTCAAACTGCATCGTAATCCCTCGTAAAATAAACCCTCGTTCGTCGGTCGGAGAAAGGCGTGGCTGACGCAAGAAGTTTTCGTTCAACGAGCCTTTTCGTCGCGTATTTTACGGAACGCGACGAAAGCCCTGTCTGCTTTATTATATCATTCTGGCAGACGCCAAAGAGAGAACATGGACACGGCTAACAAGACTCTTTCTTCAGAACGTCCAAAGATGTCCACCCATATCCATCAACTCTTTCTTACAACAAAGAATATTTAAGCCGCACCGTAGGTGCAAAACCCGATAAAAAGTTTTGAAGACGACGATAAAGATGGAAAACGTTCATGAGTTTGATAAAATACGAAAAGAAGCAGAACTTGCTATATCGCAGCACGATGCGGCGCATGAGTTTTCCCATTCGTTGCGCGTCATGAATCTTGCTATGCATATAGGAAAGAAAGAATGCGCTGATTTGAACGTTCTTATCCCTGCCGCGCTTCTCCACGATGTCGCGCCGCAGGACAAGAGCAGTTTGGAAAAGAGGAAAAGCTCCGCCGATGCGAGCGCGGATATGGCGCGAATCATATTGAGGAAAAACGACGTTGCTGACGAAACCGCGAAAAAAATACTTTATGCCATCCGCTCTCACAGTTTTTCCAAAGGAATCGTGCCGGAAACGCTCGAAGCGAAAGTTCTTCAGGACGCTGACCGCCTTGACGCAATAGGTGCTATAGGATTAGCAAGGCTGTTCGTCATATGTGGCACGTGGAAGGGGCACAGGCTGTATTGCCTAGAAGAGCCGTTCGCGCAAAGTCGTGCCTTGGACGAAGGCAAATACTCGCTTGACCACTATTTCACGAAACTGTCAAAACTGAAGATGAACACCCGCGCCGGCGAGGAGCTGGCTGCGCCACGACGGGAATTCATGCGCTCATTCGTCGAGCAGTTGAGAAAGGAGATATAACAGATTCGCTCTCCATTCACACCGTTATCTTCATCAAATCCGTCGCGAGTATTGCGCCCTTGCTTTTCGCATAGTCTTCCAGTTCTTTTAAGGATTGGTATCGCCTGCTTATGTGCGTGAGCGCCAGCTGCTTCACGTTCGCTTCTTTTGCGAGGCGCGCTGCCTCGTCGGCGCGGGTGTGCTTATAGCCCGTCATGTCCTCCACGTCCTCAAAGAACGTGCTGTCGTGTATGAGCAAATCCGCATTCTTCGCCATCTTTGCGATATTGCGGTTCGGCATGGTGTCGCCCGTGTAAACTATTTTCTTGCCAGAAATTATCTTGGCGATATCCTCAAGCGTTATCTTTTTGCCTTTGAACAGCGCTTCGCCGTCTTTCTTTATCTTCCCGAAAATCGGTCCCTTGTCCGGCAGACCCATAGCTTTCGCCCGCTCCTTGTCAATGTTGACTCGGTCTTTTTCAACAAGCGCATAAGCTACGGCCGGAATGCCGTGCTTCATTGGTATGCTCTGTATCACGAACTCTTCGCCCTCCATCAGCGTTTCCGTTTCGTTTCCTTCAAACGACGCGTCCACCGGTATCAGCCCGAAGTCTTTCGTGCTATAACCTAACGCTTCAAGCAACGGCACGAACTTGCTCGCCTCCGGACCGTAAATTCGCAGCGGCTCCCGCCTGCCTTCAAGGTTCATCGTTTCCAGCAACCCGAGAAGTCCGGCAAAATGGTCCGCATGCCAGTGGCTTATGAATATGTGGTCTATGTCCATGAAGTTTATTCCAGCGAGCAACAGTTGCCGTTGCGTGCCTTCCCCGCAGTCAAAAAGGCAGGAAAATTCCTCCTGGCTTTTATACTTCACGTGCAGCGCCGCATGGTTGCGGTATTTGGTCGGCACGCCGGCCGTGGTGCCTAAAAATGTCACTTCTATCTGTGTCATAAAGAAAAATGGAAGGCAAAGGTTAAAAATCCACTGATTAAAAACGAAGCGCATCGAATTCCAGAGAATTCGATGTCTAAAAGTTCCGCCCGCTTGGCTGTTTGCAGTTGACAGATATCACTTCGACGCTTTTCGGCGTCATCGTCGAGAAAGTATTTATCTTCGCGCTCGTCGCATCCCCGGGAGCAAGGCTGTCCTTTGCCGCGACTTCAACACGCACCAGTCCGTCATCCGTGAAGTTCGTGTTGGCTATAAATATGGATTCCCTGTTAAGAGCCACATCGCTATAAATCACGGACATTGTAAGATTCTGCAGCGTGAAGCTTGTGTCCGTGTTTCTCACGCGGATTGTTATATTCTCGTTAGAGAAGCTCAGCGCGGTTATGTCTATCGCCGTGGCGCAGTCCAGCGAAGCTAATCTGCTTTGCGTAAAGGACGTTGCCCACGCTGCCATGAGACCGGCTATGCTCATCGTAAAGGCGACGAGAAGAACTGCTGCGATAAGCGGCGAAATTCCCTTTGTCATTGCCATCACACGCATTTGGGGGTGTCAGTATAAGTATCGCTTATTCCTCCGCAATTCGTCGTGACTAAAAGCTGCGAGAATGCCGCAGGGCACGATGCGAACGAGCCTGTAACGAAGGAGAGCGTGGCTATACTGCCGCGATTAAGCGACGTGACAGGCGTTGAAGTGGACGTGAAGTTTCCTCCTGTCCTGTTAAATGCCTGGGCGCTCTGTATGGTCAAACCGTCTGTCTGTCCATTGTTACGAACAACCGCCTTTATAGTGGCACTGGCGGTTCCGGTTATGTAAATGTCATCTATAGATATGGATGAGCCCGCGCAGTCCAGTGCTTCTTCCGTTCTGTTGCTTGTCGTGGCGGCGGATGAGCGTATCGTGGACGTGAACCATCCGGACGCGAGCGAAGCTACGGTCACTGTTATTGCGATGAGAAGAATGGATGCCAACAAAGGAGATATGCCTTTCATACTGTTTTATTGTATCCAAGTCGTATATATAAATATCTTCGGGCTAAACCCCGAAGTACAACAAAGAGCCAGAGGCTTTTTGGGTGCTCAAGGAACCGCTGTTCCTTCCGCATTTCCACAGGAATACGATATAATAACATTCCTGTGAGAACTTCCTACAACTGCTTGACTTCCAACTCCACGAAGTCGCTCGTCGCGCGTAACGTAAATATCGCCCGATATTGTTCGCCGTTTGTCGAATTGACGAAAACTTCTATCGCCGAGCTTCCGAGCGCCATGCCCTGCCTGCTTAGTCTGGCATAACCACTGCCATAAGCAGACGCGTCAGTGTCGGATATGTATATGCCCGACACCGGCGTCACGTTTATTCCGGTCTGCTTGTTGCCTATGCGGATTATCATGGTAGTCGTGTTTATGCTCTGCCATAAATCCTCCGCTCCTATTTTCTTTATGGCAAACGTGACGGCATCGTTTTCCAGTATCAAATCCGTCACACTGTCGCTGTTTATGTCGCCTTCGTACGCCTTCATCGCACCGCCCGCTGTCACCGTCATATCTCCTTCCTGCAGCGTCGTCCCGGGATCAAGAATCTGGCTGTTGGTGACAAGATTGAATATTATTCTGTCGTCTTTCCCTGATACTATAAACGTCCCGAAGTCCGATACAAGCTTTATGCTTCTCGTTGCTCCGCTGCCTTCCAATAGAATGTCCTTTATCACGCTGTTCACCACCGACATCGCCTCCTTTGCTTTGCCGTAGTTCTGGTAGCTGGAAGAGTCGTCTATCGTCGGCGTTATCATGTTCACGACCACAAGCGTCGAAGTGACCACAATCGCCACCAGCAACACTTCCTGCATAATTCCCTTCATAATACCCCTCACTCACTTCGTTCGTGAGTCGTATCCCAATACCCCTCGCTTCGCAAGTCGTATCCCATATTATCCTTGCCTT
>DATDXW010000055.1:0-10275 GCA_035289125.1 archaeon
GATTGTTCTTGAGAAGCTGATGCCTACGCAGGCTATGCTGTTAGAAAGCAACGAAAAAGACAACTCCCGCGATGCTAAAGCAGTGAGGTCTTGCATAGCAGGCAAACCGAAAATATGAAAAATGGAGGTTGGGAGTATGGGACACGGTGGGCAAGTAAGTGAAGGTTGGTATGCAGACTGGGGACCGGTAATGGTAGGCGATGTTACAGAGAACCAAAAGGAAAAGGGAAGGATAGCCTATAGGACTTCCGTAATAGAGCAATATAGCAAGAGAGTGAGGAGAGACTTTGAGAAGATAGGATTTGAGGAGTTTATGAAAAAGTATCCGCTGGAGAGATAGGCATGGCAACAGATAACGCAGGTTCAATACAGAGTCCGGAAGAAGTGGCAAAAGCGGTGATAGAGTCAGTAAAACAGAGAGGCGATGAAGCGTTGCGCGAATTCACAAGGAAATACGACAATGCAGACATAAACAGTTTCCTCGTTTCAGAGGAGGAAATAAAACGCGCGCGCAAGGCGGTGCCGGAAGAAGTTATGGAAGTCATGGCGGCGGCAAAGAAAAACGTAGAGAAATTTGCACGGCGGCAAATGACGCAATACGAGAACTTCGAGATAGAAACGATGGAGGGCGTTTTTGCCGGGCAGCGGATAGTTCCTATGGAACGGGTTGGCTGTTATGTGCCGGGCGGAAATTATCCGTTGCCGTCCACCGTTTTAATGACGGTCATACCTGCGAAAGTGGCGGGCGTGAAAGAAATAGTCGTTTGCTCCCCACCGAAAGACAACAATTCCATAAATCCCGTTACTATCACAGCAGCGGATATCTGCGGAGCGGACAAAATATACAAAGTGGGCGGGCCTGCTGCGATAGCCGCGATGGCGCTCGGCACGAAAAGCGTGCCGAAGGTGGACAAGATAGTCGGTCCTGGCAACGCATACGTTACTGCCGCAAAGAAGCTTCTCTATGGCGACGTGGGCATAGACCTTTTGGCAGGGCCTACGGAGATTTTGGTGATAGCCGACGATTCGGCAGACCCGGTGCTTGTAGCAGCCGACCTTCTATCGGAAAGCGAGCACGACGAAAGGGCTTCGTGCACTCTCATTACGGATTCGGCGTTGCTGAAGTCTGAAGTGGAACAAGAAATGGAACGGCAATTGGCAAATCTGAAAACAAAAGAGATAATATCAAAGGCACTGAGAAACAAAAGAGTTTTTCTCGTGGCGAACATAGAGGAAGCGATAGAAAAAGCGAACGAGATAGCTCCGGAGCACGTTGAGTTGCAGGTGAGGAACGCCGACACGCTTGCGTCGTTGCTAAGAAATTACGGTTCGCTGTTCATAGGCAAGTATGCGCCCAGCGTGCTCGGCGATTATTGCATAGGCACGAATCACGTCCTGCCGACCGGTGGCTCGGCGCGGTTCTCGTCGGGGTTGTCGGTAAAGGATTTTATTAACATCAGGACATATCAATATGTGAAGAAAGACGGCTACGCGCGCATAGCGGACATCGCTATAAAATTAGCCGGCATTGAAAAGCTGGATGCGCACAAAAAATCGGCTGAAGCGAGAATGAAGTGATAACATGGAATTCAATCCGCCGAAAGGCACACGGGACTTTTTGCCGGAAGAAATGGCAAAGAGAAGAGCAGTCTTTGATACATGCCGCGCTGTCTTCGAGAAGTACGGCTTCGGAGAGGTGGAGACGCCGGCTTTTGAAAGCCTTGAGCTTCTAACCGCCAAAGGCTCGCTCGGTGACGAAGCCGTGAAGGACATTTACCGCTTTGAAGACAAGTCCCAGAGAAAACTGGGATTGCGATACGACCTGACCGTGCCGATGGTGCGCCTGTTCATGTCCCAGAAGTTTTCGCGCCCCGTCAAATGGTATTCCATGGGCAAAGTCTGGCGATACGAGGAAATCACGAAGGGAAGATGGCGCGAGTTTTCGCAATGCGACGTCGAGATAATAGGCTCGCCGCAGCCTGCGGCAGACGCTGAAGTCTTAGCAGTGGCGATAGAGTGCCTGCTTTCGTTGGGTATAAAGGACATCGAAGTCCGCATAAACAGCCGGAAGATAATGGATGCGATGGCTGAGAAAATAGGAATAACGAGGCGCGACGAAGTATTCCGCGCGCTGGACAAGCTGGAGAAACGGGGAGAGAAGGAAGTGCGAAAAGAATTGTCGGCTTTCTGCTTGCCCGATCAAATAGATAAGGTACTTGTGTTTGTCAAGTCTTCCGCGAAGCAGGCAGAGCTTGAGCAGATAGTCTCGTTGCTTCCCGGCGAGTATAGAAAATACGTAAAGCCCGATTTATCGATAGCGCGCGGCCTTGATTATTATACGGGCTTTGTTTTTGAAACGTTCGTCAAAAGTTTTGAGAATCTCGGCTCCGTGGTTTCTGGCGGGCGCTACGACAAGCTGATAGAAAAATATGGCGGCGAATCCGTGCCCGCGACGGGTTTCGGTCTCGGTTCCGACAGGCTCGCGGAAATAGTGAACGTTCAGGGTGCGCAGAATCCGTCAGTGTTCATAGCCAACGTGGATGCCCCCGAGAAAGCGCGGGAGCTTTGCTATGCTCTTCGCTCTTTGGGTATCGCTTCTGAAACAGACTTAATGGGCCGCTCAATATCAAAACAGTTTGATTATGCCGGCAAGAAAAGCGTTTCTTACGTCGTCGTAATCGGCGAAAAAGAAGTGAAGTCCGGCAAGGCGATGCTCCGCGACATGACGAGTGGCAAGGAGAAACCTGTTGCTCTTGATGCGCTGGCAATTCGTGCAGCACTGAGAGAACGACGATAATATGGCATCGACTCGTGAGCGAAGCGAACGAGGGGGTAATCTTTAAATCCGCTGCGTTCTAATTATAATAAGGCTCTTACTTCTTAGACAATAGGATGAAGAACACAATAAAAAGAAAAGGTGATACAATGAAAAACAATAGAATTAGCGATACGACGAAGAACGAAACGGCAAAGAACAATAAACCGAGCAAGATAGTGCCCGATACAAGTGTCATTATTTCCGGCGTGCTTTCTGCATTGATAAGCAAAGGGGAACTGAAAGACGCAGAAGTGATAATACCCGAGTTCGTCCTGGAAGAGTTGCGCTCGCAGGCGTCGCGCGGCCGCGAAATCGGCTTTAAGGGATTAGAAGAGCTCAAGCAGATACGTCTTCTTGAAAAAGAAAAAAGGCTCACCGTTATCCGGACGGGCAGAAGGCAAACGATGGAAGAAATTCAGTTGGCGAAGTATGGACGGATAGACGCGCTGATACTGGACGTCGCGCGGGAAGAGAAAGCGACAATTTACACGTCAGATCTCGTTCAGTACACAGTAGCTCAAGCCGAGAACATAGATTCGCGGTATTTCCCGCCTTATCAGAAAAAGGAAACAATGATAACAGGGATGATGACCGACGATACCATGAGTCTCCATCTCAAGGAGGGGTGTGCGCCAAGGGCAAAGCGCGGTCGTCCAGACAGCTTTGAACTGGTGAAAATTTCCGAGGAAGAATTGTCAGCAACGCAAATGGAAGTCATGATAAAAGAGATAATGGATGCCTGCCGTTACGAGGACGGTTTTCTGGAAGAAGACAGCCACTCGGCTACCGTTGTTCAACTGGGCAACATGCGCATAGCCATAGCGCGCCCGCCTTTCTCGGACGGGATAGAAATTTCCGTAATCCGCCCCATAACCAAGCTTACGCTTGACGATTACAAGCTTTCAGCGAAACTCAAAAAGCGGCTGGAAGAAAAAGCCGAGGGAATAATCATATCCGGCCCGCCGGGCTCGGGAAAAAGCACTTTTGCCGCGTCGCTGGCGGAGTTCTACGAAAAGAAAGGCAAGATAGTCAAAACCATGGAGTCACCGCGGGACATGCAGGTAATCCCGTCAATAACGCAATATACAAAGTTAAAGGGCAGCTTTGAGAACACGGCAGACATGCTTCTGTTGGTCCGGCCGGACTACACGGTCTTTGACGAAGTGAGAAAGACGTCCGATTTCAAAGTCTTCTCGGATATGCGGCTGGCAGGCATAGGTATGATAGGCGTCGTTCATGCAACAGACCCCATCAGTTCTGTGCAGCGCTTTATCGGGCGCATAGAAATGGGCATGATACCACACATAGCGGACACGATAATATACATCAAAGCAGGCAGGGTGGAAAAAATATATACGCTTTCGCTCACAGTGAGGACGCCCACGGGCATGACAGAAGCGGATTTAGCACGGCCGGTGGTTGACGTCCGAGACTTTGAAAGCGGCGCGCTTGAATACGAGATATACAGCTACGGCGAGGAGAACGTGATAATCCCGATAAAGAGCGAGCCGTTGTCGCCGTTGCGCGACCTGGCGAAGAAGCAGATACTGGCGACGCTACGCAAATACGACAAGGACGCAGACATCGAGTTTGTGTCGGATAGCAGCATAATCGCCTACATGGACAACGATATCATAGCCAAGGTCATAGGCAAGGAAGGCAAAAACGTAAAGGAGCTGGAGGAAGCGCTCGGCATTCACATAGAAGTCTCCCCGAAAGTGGAGACAACGGGCAAGGAAGCCCGCTTCGTTTACGACGAAACGGGTGGCTATATACTTCTTAATTTCAGCGAGCGCCTGCACGGGCGCGTCGCTAATTTCTACGTCAATGGCGAATACCTGCTTTCCGCCACCATCGGCAAGGGCGGCTCTGTCCGGATTTCCAAGGGTAGCGACACTGGGAAAGAGTTGCTCAAGGCTCTCATGAACGGCAAGGTCGCCGCTTTCGTATAGACTTTAAATAATTACCTGTTTCATTCAGAATATGAGATTTAAACTGCCGTGGATGAACAATACAATCGTGAAAGACACTCTGGATTACGTAAGTGACTTGCCCGATAATGACGCGATTAGCAAGGCGAGAAGAACGGGCGCGAGTGAAAGGGGTATCACATTAGCCATAATAAGAGGTTTGGCATACCGGCAAGGACGTATAGACGCGCAGTTGAGTTATGGCACAGGCACGAACCCTTTAGATATGAGACGCAGATTGGCTACGTACGACACTCTGCTTAAGACTGTAATGGGCAGAGGAGTAGACGCATACCTTAAAGAACTGAAAGCAGACACGTTCTTTTCGGTTTTACCCGTAAATTGGGAGTAGACGCATACCTTAAAGAACTGGAAACACGGCTTTCCTCGTTCGTTTGCCGAACCGGCAATAATTCAAATGTTATGTGAAATACAGCATTGCTTTCCCGCTTCTGTCATTTTGTCGGGCTTTTCATAACCCGCAAACCGAAAATCACCGAAGTGATTGAACATTAAGCTTGGAATTTCAATGTGCAAATCCACTGCGAAGAAGACCGACGCACGGCTGAGCGAAGCCGTCATACAGCATATGCGTCAATTCCATTGCAGTGGATTTTTAAGTCTTTCTTTAAGTGTAATCAAAGTAGTTGCCCGCGTAGCTCAGCTTGGATAGAGCATCTCCGTCCTAAGGAGAGGGCCGCGCGTTCGAATCGCGTCGCGGGCGCTTTTCTTCAAGTATAAATATTTCCTAAGCAATTTGTATTATTATTTGCGCGGGGCAAGGGCATGGAAATGAAAAAGTCGTTATTTTACGGTATTCTGTTTCTTGCGCTGGCGTTGCCTGCATTTGCCGCCAATCTTACAATCAACGGCACTCCTACCAATGCCCAGTTCATAAACACCATTGACAGGACAAGCATGATGAACCTGACGTTCAACCTTTCCAATACATCCGACACGTACAATCCTTTCGTGGTGAACATGACCTACATAAACGTCACGATAAACTCCACCAACGGCATGAACATAGCGAACGTCACGGCAATTGAGATAATAAACGCGTCCGGCACAGTAATCGCGTCTAACACGACCAACCGCAGTGCAGACACGTTCCTCGTGTACTTTGGCGGAATGGCGGACGGCGGCTTTGTCATAAATTCCAGCAAGGCAAACAAGACTAACTTCATGATATCCGTGAACATATCCCGTGCAGGAGGGCTGGGAAACAATACGAGAGTCAATATAACGTCTAATTACTCGTTCGGATGGGTGGGCGACCATAACGTCACGCTTAACACCAACCAGTCAGCAACCAACCTCACCACAATAACGGACGTCCACGCATCGGCAAGCATAAGCCCGAGATACGTGGACACATTCGCGTTCAACCAGACTTTCATTTACATGGTCAACATCACGGGGCGCGACGACGTAGGGAACATCACGATGCTCGTGCCGAGCGAGTTCGTAAACGTGACTATACGGAGCATCACCAAGGACTCTAGTACGAATCCCACTGACGTCACAAGCAGCAACGTAAGCAGCAGGATAAACATATCGTTCACGACAGCGGCCAATTCTTTGATAAAAATCAACTTCACCGCTAACATATCCGGCGCTCTTGCGAACACGACCGTGAACGTCACGCTGAACGACGCAAGGCTGAACGTCAGCGCGGATGACAACAATACAGGCGTTAGGACTCTTGCATTAACGATAATAGACACCATCATAGGCACCAAGCTCACGGCGCTTGCCAACGGCTCGGATTACTGGGAGTTCAATTTCAGCATTAACTTTTCCGCCAACGTTTCCGGCTCGTTCCTCTTCAGGATGGACAGCTGGACGAATAACGCCAGTCAAACCATCGACATAAACACCACGAATACAAGCTACGCCACTGCGCGGCTGGATGCCAACGGCACGGCGCTCGCAAACGTTACGAACAGCTACAATTCGTCACGGTACGTCCCGATGATTATCAATTCGGTTACGCCCCAGCGCATCGCTCTCAAGATGATAATACCTGGCGGCACGCCCGTGTCGTCCACGTGGTGGGCGAAATATTTCATGCTGTTCATAACAGACCCGTAGGGGTATCATGATGAAAACGTTGGCAATCCTCCTGCTTCTCTTGTCTTCTTTTGCCTTTGCAGAAGCGTCAGGAGATATAAATTTATCGTCATTGCGCCAGCCTATAACATCCGGAGTCTATGGATATTCGGCAGGCAACTGCACGCAGAACTATGGAAATCCGCCCGCCGGCTGTGGCACATACATATGCTTCTTCGTGGCAGGCTCCACGAACAACGGCTCCTGCCGCCCGCCGTCAAACACGGACTGCTACGAAAGCCTGGCATGGCGCACAACGGGCTCGGGCGGCGCTTCGTGCAAGAATACCACCCACAAATGGTCGTGCAGTTCCGGCACATGGGCAGCATCTGAATGCACCAACGGCTGCTCGTCCGGTGCGTGCTCCAACACCACCACGACGACAGCCGCTTCCTCTTCCAGTTCGAGCAATAGCAATACCAACAGCACCACTATCACTTACGCGCTTTCCATGGTTTCCGGCATAGACAACTTCAACATGACTCAGGGCAACACGACGGTCAAGTCCGTAACCGTTAACAACACGGGCAAGGGAGCGGTCACCAACGTGGCTCTCTCAATGTCCGGCGTTTCGTGGGCAACCGTCACGCCGTCTTCCTTTGCTTCAATGGCGTTGAAGGAGACAAAGACTTTCACGATAGGCTTCGCGCCCCCCGCCGACGCGCAGGTGAAGGCGTATAACGTCACTTACATTGCCAGTGGGGTGGAAAGCGGCGCTTCTGTTTCCGGCATCTTCACCCTGAGCCTTCTGCCGACGGAGGCGACAGTGAACGAAGTCATAAAGCCCAGATATGACGCTTACCTTCTGAAAATACAGGCGCTGGAAGCCAATATTACAAGCCTTAAGAACTCGGGTGCCATTGTGCAGGAACTTGAATCCCTGCTGGCGCAGATAAAGGCGAAAATAAACGAAACATCCTCTTCCATAGAAAGCGGCGACTATTTTACAGCTTCCGTGGCGATGGACGAAGCAGACGCGCTCGTCCAGACGTTGCAGGACAAGCTTACCAAGCCGCCCGAACTACCCGTGCTTTTGATAGCAGCGGCAGTGATAATAATAGCCATCGTGGGCGTGATAATATACATGGCGATGCCTCCGGGCGAGAGCGGCAAGAGCGGCATCGTGCAGCGCATTCTCGAGAGATTCGGGGGCAAACAGCAATACCCGCAGACGTTCCTCAACAAGAAAGAAGACAAGATCGCCGATCTTCTGGACAAGCTCAAAAAGAAGAAATCAGATAAGTTCAAGTACGCTTTCAGTGACGAAAAATGAACGCGCGCACTCTCGGCAAAGTAGCAGGAGGATTTTTCTTCCCGCTATTCGTTTCGCTCTTCATAACTTCCATTTCTCTGGTACAGATGACAGGCGCTCCAGTGATGGAACCACTCTTCACAGAAGTATTGTCTTCGCAAGTAGCAGACAATGAAGAACTGGCGTTGCAGGCCGTGAAGGCTGGGTGCGGAGACAAGGCAAGCATGGATGTCCAATTCTCCGGTGGCTCGCTTTCCGTGAACTGTGCGTTGTTGAAGAGCGCGATGGGCATGGATGGCATTGCAAAAGCGTATTTCTCCGCGTTCCAGTCAAAGACATATCAGTGCTCTTTCATCGACTGCCTGAGCCACGTGGAAATAATACTTTCGGCTCAGGGCGCTTCTCTCCTGAATACCGCGTCTCTCATATTTCTGGTGATGTCCATCGTTTCCGGGATGACGCTCGCGCTGTCCCTGCAGGGTTTCGGCATAGCAAAGGGCATAGGAGCGTCTCTGATTTTGGTAGGGCTGCCATATTTCACGAAATATATGCCGATTGACCTGCCGTTTGCGTCTATGGGTGTGATAGTTGATATATTCACTTCGAACTTTTTAATTGCCCTTTACGCCGGCGTTCTTCTTCTAGTCGTCGGCCTCATCGGCGAGATGGACATGGGAAAGAAGAAAGCCTGACTTCGCCGGCAGTAGCGTGCATAGCTTTTTGATGCTTTCTTCCAGTGCCTCACTGCCCGTGCCGGCACGAAGGGCGTCGGAAATTTTCCGAACTTCCTCGCTGGCCGCGTTGCTGCCCGTTAGCTCCTTTCCGCCCCTTAGCCTGCGTACGTACTGCGAAATAGCCGGCTGCGTCATCCCTAAAATCTTCGCAGCTTCGCTCTGGCTCATGCCGTGGCGCGTGACCAAGTCGCGCGCCACCATCGCGCGCACGCTGGGAAGTATCTCCGTTACAAAGCGTTCGCAGAAGAATTTCATGCGTATGCTTTAAAAATGAAATTCTTAAAGGCGGCGGTTTGTTTGTGTTACGGGATAAGCAATGCCCAATCAAAAGCCACTTAAGTAAGTTCGGGAAGATAAGTTAAACATGGCAAATGGTTACAGGTCTCGTAGCGTCGTAGGAACAATGGCGCAAGAGCTTTTTGAAGATGGCATGCACGTCGCATGGAATGTTATTGTCACCGCCCCCAAAGTTGTGAAATACATGGGCGAGGAGATTTTTTATGGCGCTATAACGCCTTTCTTGTTTCCCACCGCAATGGAAAATACGAAAGCGTGGGACGACACGAAGTCTGTGAAATATCGGGCAGGCACGCCTTTCGCAGTCATGGGGTATAGCGCAAGTATGGTTGGTCTCGGCTATCTCGCATTGCAAAATCCCCGGTTGTTGGTCGTGCCTGCAATCACGAATGCTGCTGATTTCCTTTATAGAAGATATCACTCAACCAAGGAAAAGCTGGAAAATGAACAATAGATATGAGTTCCGATACAGCAGCGTTTCGCCATGAAAACACATGGCGATGTTGCACGTCTTCTTAGTGGATTTGACGAACGATTCAGGTAGGCGATAGAAGCTTTGCATTACTCCTATTATTAGAACGCCTTTACCACGCGCACTGCTCTGTTATGCTCGTATTCAATCTTTGACAATCCATTGTCTTCCAAGAATTTAGCCCATTCTTCTGCTTGCGCCTCGTGGATGCCTGCGCGGCGGGCGAACTTGCCGAGGTTGACCGTGCCTTTGTCGGCGACCTCTTCAAAAAGCGAGCTTATTCCGCCGTTCGTTGCCATTTTCACTGCCGCGCCGCCTTCCTTGAACGCAGACGCTACGAACCTCTGAAAAATCTGCTTTGGCAACGCGTTCTCTTTAGGAACAAGCGTCAGCAGGCGCTTGTTCGCGATGAGTAGTCGCTCCCGTTCCTGCGATGCCGCGTTCCTCTCTTCTGCGAGTTTCTTTATCACGTCGGACAGCACGTTCACGGAAGACGTTAAGTTGCCTATACGTTCTTCCAGCTTCCTTACCCTCCTCTCGAGCGTGCTGTCGTCAAAAAGTGCCATGCAATAAAGAACAGGAGAAAGATTATATAATCAGCGCACAGCCCTGTGCAGGCA
>DATDXW010000056.1:0-6567 GCA_035289125.1 archaeon
CGTCCTTATTAGCAAAAAGCGTTCTTCTCTGCATATAATGCGAGAAGATGTTTCCTTGTAGTAACTGTCCGCTCTCCATACACCACACCCCACAATTATGCTGCAAAAGAAACGAAGGTACCAGCATTTCCTATAAAGCTCGTATATTCTCGCGGCGCCTTATATACTTATGGCTACTCCGCAACATATTTTCAAAAAATATTTTCACACTCCGTGTGTCGTTCTTTCCAATAAATCGCTGACAAAACCACAATAATTTTGTGGACGGACACCCCCTCGTTTCCTATGGAACTCTCATTATAATAAAATATTTCTTATAACATTGTTATATGAAGCAGTGGTTGTATATTTTTACTAATTTGTATCAGTTTTTATATTGTTTTATAATTCTAAATTATCGTCCCAAAGAAATTCCAAAGAAACAAACCTTACACCATTCCACAAGAAACGACCGGGTGGGCGCCAACCAACCCAACCACGAGCAACTTGGCGCACGTCTATGTGGTAATGGTGACGGTAGTTTACTTATGATTATAAATTTACCGGTGTTATTGATCGACCCGTAGTTCTTCGCGTCGCAGCAATTACCCCCTCAACGATACTTCCAAGTGGTTCATACCTTCTGGACGCATTAAGATAAATTATTTCTACTCCAAATCCATCTCCTTCTAGATAGACACGTGCAGAAGAAATATCACCCATACCATCAGTAAAAATTGTACCCCAAGGCATTAGTGGTAGTGTCTTAGAAACATTTGGACCTTCGCGCGTGTCCGTCACTGCTGGCAACTGAACACCATACATACCCATTATATAATCAAACTCACCCCCTTTTCCAATCGGTATATACCCTGTGTCAAGTGTAAATCTTTTGTTTTGTTCCGTTGTTTTCATATTTTTAATACATGGTAAAGGATTTAACCGTTTGCCAGCCTGCGGAACGCATTTTTTAGTTTACTTTCACAACCGAGAAATCAAACCACTTCAAACTTCGTCCCGTAGTGTATTACGCCTGCTTCCCCATCTTGGTTAAGGCGGCGGAACACGGGCGCAACGCGCTTGCCCATACCCATCTCCTCCTCATTCACAATCTGCCCGGCCACTATCGGGCCTTCGTCCAGTTTTATCAGTGCCACGCCGTAAGGAGCATATTCTTCAAATCCTGCCGGAGGCGAGCTTATTGTTGTATACGTCACTATCTTTCCGTTGCCTGAAAAGCCCCGTTCTATCGTCTCGTTACGGCATTTGCGGCACAACAACCGTGCCGGAAAGTAAAGCTCGCGGCACGCCTTGCATTCGCTGCCTGTCATGGCATAGCGCCCTTTCTTGAGCCTCCATTCCGTAGCCACTGCAGAGCGATGCGGCATTATTCATCGCCTCCCAGTATGGTTACGTTAGCCGTCGCGCCCGAGCCGCCGACGTTTAAGGCAATACCGTGCTTGGCGCCCTTGACCGGGTTGCAGCTTTTGCCCGTGAGCTGTAAGTAAATATCACCTATCTGCCGTATTCCCGTTGCCCCGACAGGATGCCCTATAGACTTCAGCCCGCCTGTGGTGTTGGTCGGCTTCTCGCCGCCCACAGCAACAGAACCGGCTTCCACAAACTTGCCGCCTCTGCCCGCAGGACAGAAGCCCAGAGCCTCTACGGCCAGTATCTCGTTTATTGAAAAGCAATCATGCACTTCCGCGACATCCACGTTTTTCGCAGTTATGCCTGCTTCTTCATAAGCCTTCTTTGCCGCCACTTGCGCAGCCAGTATCTCTGTGAAGCTCGCCCTGTCGTGCAACGCTACGGTGTCTGACGCTTGCTGCACGGACAGCACCCATGCCGGGTTGAGCTTCTTCGCCACTTCTTCCGAAGCCACGATAACAGCGGCAGCGCCGTCCGTTATCGGCGAGCAGTCCAGCAGCCTTAGCGGGTCCGCCACCATCGGCGACTTTAGCGCCTGCTCAAGCGTGATTTCAAACGGATACTGTGCCTTTTTGTTCTTCGCTCCGTGCCTGTGATTGATGACGGAAACAGTGGAAAGCTGCTGGGAAGTCGTGCCGTATTTCGCCATGTGAGCCCGCGCCATCAGTGCGTAGAGTCCGGGAAACGTTAGCCCTATTCCCGCTTCCCATTCCTGGTCGCCCGCGCCCATGAGCGCAATCGTAGCTTCGCCTATTTTGAGGTCAGTCATCTTCTCCGCGCCCAGCGCCATGACTATGTCATGCTTGCCTGAAGCCACCGCGTTGACGGCTTCCCGGAACGCCGTTGCTCCGGATGCACACGCCGCTTCAGTGCGCGTGGCCGGTATAGGATTAAGCCCTAACTGATCGGCAACCATTGCGGCAAGATGCTCCTGCCCCGCAAAGCGCCCAGGCGCCATGCTTCCGACATAAAGAGCTTCTATCCTGCCCGCATCCAGCGTTGAGTCTTTTATTGCCAGTGCTCCGGCTTCCGCAGCCAGATCGCGCAGCGACTTGTCCCAAAGTTCGCCGAATTTTGTCTGTCCGAAACCGACCACTGCAATCCTTTTCACAATCTCAGTTTCCTCCTCAGTTTGACGTAAGTCCCGTAATCAATGTACGTTTTTCTGTCCATGTAGTTCTTGAGAGTCTTCGCCCTGCCTTGCGCAGCCTTTATCCGTGCCGTGACTTCCAATGCAAACGAATCGCTGCCTGCGCCCGAGCCGAAGGACGTAAGCAAAATCTTCTCGCCGGGCTTCGCGCCGTCCAAAACGTTGCTTAAGCCGAGTAGTGACGAGCCGGAATAAGTGTTGCCCACAGTTTCCACTATCAGGCTCTTTGCGAGTTTCTCCTCCCCGAACCCAAGTTTCTTCGCCGCCTCGCGGGGAAATTTACCGTTGGGCATGTGGAATACAACCGCGTCAAAATCCTCCGCGCTCATCTTCGTTTTTTTCAGCAGCCCCTTTGTGGCTTCAATGATATGCCGAAAGTAGGCCGGCTCACCGGTGAATCGCGCCCCGTGCAGCGGATAAGGCTGCCCTTCCCTGCGCCAGAAGTCCGGCGTGTCAGTCGTGTAAGAATAAGTGTCAATTATTTTAGCCAGCGGGTTCGGTCCGATGATAAAAGCCGCTCCCCCGGCAGCAGCGCTGTATTCTAAGGCATCTCCGGGCTTCCCCTGCGCCGTGTCCGCGCCTATTGCCATGCCATATTTTATCATTCCCGACTTGACCAGACCAAGGCAGCATTGTATTCCTGCTGTGCCGGCTTTGCAGGCAAATTCAAAATCAGCGACCATGACTTCCGGGCCTATGCCTAGGGCATCTGTGACGACGGTGCCGGACGGCTTCACGGCGTAAGGATGGCTTTCACTGCCAATGAAAAGTGCGCCTATATCTTGCGGCGCTATGCCCGCCATAAGCAAAGCGTTCTTCGCCGCCTCAACGCTTATCGTTATCGTATCCTCGTCCGCCGCAGGAACGGCTTTTTCAGAAATTTTAAGCCCGTTTTTGATAGTAGCCGCATCTTGATGCCAGACTTTGGCGATTTCTTCCACTTTGATGCGGAAACGGGGAACGTAGGCGCCGTATCCTGTTATCCCGATGTCCATAGTCTTACTCGGGTGGAAGGCTTTTAATCTTATTGGGATTTCATATATGAAAATAGGAGGGCGTGCGGCGAGAGCTTAATTAGTTTAGTATCAAAAATAACTTCTCCTGTTTCGGCAATTTCTCTTGGACAATAGAACAACAAATATGCATAACTTTCTGTATCGTAACCATTCATTCTTAACAAGAAATTATAGACATCCATCTGGGTTTGATAATGTTCATGATTATTTAAAAAAGTCCATCATTTATAAAGAATGCGGGATTTGCACGCCCATATATCGGGCTCATTGGGGGGCAGGGACATAGCCAACATAGTGTACTTAAACAAACTTTACGTGTCAGGACGCGAGGAGATAAACGCCATAACCGAGCCGTTTGGCATCGCACTTGCAGACGCTATTGCAGATGGACATGCCGCCGCGGCCGACGCCTTTGACAAGCTATATACCTGCCGCCCGAACGGCACGAACCGGTTTGAGGAAGCGATGGCAAGGTTTTCCATAACGAGCTATCTGGCGCGGCAGCCCGGGGGCAAGGCGCAGATTGCCGCGGCGGCATGTCGTGCATTCAGGGAAGACGGCGTTTCATATGCCGAGTGGAAAGCCGACCCGTTTTCTTCCACGGGCCACGGAACCGCGGAAGAAGCTTATTCCAAGCTTTCCGAATATTTGGAGGGGATGAAGGACAGCGGCGTGGACTCGCATTTCGTGCTCAGCATGCACAGAGAAAGATACGTGGATGGGGGGAAGCCGGACGGGGAAAGAATAGAATATATGAACCGCGAACTCGAGCGCCTTCTCGACACAGACCTGCCGATAGTAGGCGTGGACGTTTCCGGGCCGGAAGCCGTCCCGATTGAATGGTTTAGCGATACCTTTGCATTGGCGAAGAAGCGCGGGCTGGGCGTTGTCCCGCACGTCGGAGAGCTCAATGCGCCCATGGAGCAAAACATTGCCGACATACTACACGCCCTTGAGGCGGGAGCCGACAGGCTCGGGCATGCAATGGCGGCATACGTTCCGTTGCGCATCATGCAAGGCAAACATGACGGCAACGGAGTGCTCTACGGAAGCGGGAGGCTCGAAAGGCTTGCCGAGATGCAGAAAGAAGTGCTCGCCGCGATAAAGGAAAAGGGCACGCCGATAGAAGTGTGCCCGTCTTCAAACCTTTCGGCTCATCTCGGTCTCATGGAATATCGGGACCATCCCGTCGGCAGGCTCGTGCAAGAGGGAATACCGATAGTGGTTTGTTCTGACGACAGCGGCATATTCGGAAATACCGTCCCGAGAGAGATGGCGGAACTCGTCAATGCACACGGTATTGACATGGAAACCCTTCGGGGAAACGCGGACAGATATGCTCTTGTCCGGCCGAGCAAAGCTTAATCTGCGCATGGTCATAGTAATAAAATGGTTCTTGAATCGCTGCTCCGCGCCCACGCTCGTTCCTATAAAATATTGGGGATGTCTTTCCTCTGCTCCTTTCTCGCGATAGTGCTTTCCGTGAGGATGTTTCCCGCCCAGTCGTCCATACTCTCCGTTGCGCTTATCACGATGATATTTATCCCGTTCTTCCAGAAGATGTTTGAGCGCGACGAGCTGAGCGAAGTGCTTTCGCTTCGGAATTTAAAAGACAATGTCTTCTCCCGCCACAGTCCTACCGTGAAAGCGTTCTCTATGTTCTTCCTCGGAACGGCGCTGGCAATAAGCACGGCGTTTTTCTTTTTACCCGATTATGCTGGCGCGTTCTCGCTCCAAAGCGACACGCTCCGCTCCTTCGCCACGGGCCGCGCCACTGACACAGGAACGATGATAATGCTGATGCTGAACAACACGCAGGTTATGCTGCTGATGTTTATCCTGTCCACAATTCTCGGCGCCGGCGCCATTCTGATATTGGCATGGAACGCTTCCGTTATAGGGGTTTATGTCGGTATGGTTGCCCGTGCCTTTTCCGCCGCGAGCGTTGACCCGGCATTTGCTTATCTTTACGGCGTTAATGCCGGGCTTTTCTCCATCGCGCTGCACGGCATTCCGGAGATAATGGCATACTTCGTCGCCGGTATCGCAGGCGGCATCTTGTCCGTCGGGATGGCACGGGAAGATGTGCAAAGCCTGAAGTTCAAGCGCGTGCTCGTTGACTCGCTGAAGCTTCTCGTGCTTGCGCAGGTAATGATAGCCGGCGCGGCGTGGCTGGAGGTCGCGTTCTGAGCGTTATAAAAAATCTTCGCTGCATATATCCGTATGAACTTCGTTGGCTTGAGAGAAACGCAGAGAATGGCATTCTATTCCGGACTGCCCGAAGACGAACTCCCGTATTGCACGGTATTGTCAAAAGAAATGATAACGCAACAGATGGAAGGATACCGCACAGCCGCAAGTGCGCGGGTTCTCACGAGAGAAGAACTGCAGGAAGCGTCAACGGCATGCGTATATCTCTGGCACATTTCTGATGGGGTAGAATCGTATCAAAAAGTGCCGGCATTAAAGATATTCACGGAAGCGATTCGTGCCCATATGGCGCGAAGACTTGGGCTCCTGCCAAATGTGTCGCATGAAGAGATTCTACAAAAAATATGGAGCGGCGGGTATTTCGTTGGCGCCGAAAACGACGACCCGGAACTGGTGGCTTTGGCGAACGCCGAATGGTTTATATTACGGAATCCGGAGTATTCGGCGCGTGCCCGACGCGGTAGCGGGTTTACAACCCACACACTAACACAAGAGACAATGGCGGATTGCAGTACTTCGCAACCGAACCGTAAATAAGTAAAGACCGAAACCAAGCACCGTCAAAAACCGAACCATGCACAAGAGAAAGCGACGTTACGCGCACGTTCTGACGGGTTCGCTTTACGATTTACTTCATAGCCGAACACTTTGTGTATCGCGAAGCGATATCCCGGAAAGCCATCCGTACGGATGGCTTTGGGTAAGTAGTTGACAGGAAATCTCCGTTTCGTGGAAAAGAAAAGCTGTTTTGCATCATGCAAAGTCCTTTGTTCCGATAAG
>DATDXW010000057.1:0-6766 GCA_035289125.1 archaeon
GAGTATGAAGATTTTTTCGCGTGCAAGATTTTGGTAGAATATGACGTTTATAACTTAATTCTGAAGTTATCTGTGTGAAAGTAAAAATAAAGACGAACTAACCATCCTACACCATTTTTTATTATGACATGCCCTTCAGCTAAATTCATCATTTCCCGCCCCAACGCCGCGACGCCTCCGAATCTCAACTTTTTGTTCAACCTTTTTGCTGTGGCAAAAAGTTGATGCCATATTATGATTTACTCCCCGTTCAATCCCGTATTCCGACTTCCGTAACGGAGAAAACGGCTTCGCCTTCCGGAAGATTCGGCGAGTCTATCATCCGCGCGACGCGCTTGCCCTGCTTGCCTTTGCGCAAATAGAGGCGATACGTGGAAGCGTGGCCGAGTATGTGTCCACCGACTGCTACGGTCGGGTCGCCGAAAAGAACATCCGGCCTCGCCATGACCTGGTTTGTTATGTAAACGGCTAGATTGTGAGCATCAGCAAGCTTCTGGAGAGCGTGAAGATGACGGTTCAACTTCTGCTGGCGCGGAGCCAACTCGCCCCGCCCCGAATAATCTGCGCGGAAGTGGGACATCATTGAATCTATTATCAGCAGTTTCACATTCTTCTCTTCTATTATTTCCTTCGCCTTGTCGGCGAGAACGACTTGGTGGTCGGAATTGTAGGCTTTCGCGACGAAAATGTTTTTCAGGACTTTGTTTTCGTCAATCCCGTGGGCTTTCGCTATCTGCACGATTCTCTCAGGACGGAAAGTGCTTTCAGTATCGATGAATATACATGCGCCGTTCAATCCTCCTTTCTCCTTCGGAAGCTGAACGTTCACGGCCAGCTGGAAGCCAAGCTGAGACTTGCCGGAGCCGAACGCGCCGAAGCCTTCGGTGATGGATTGCGTCTCCACGCCTCCGCCAATCAGAGCATCAAGCGACGCGGAGCTTGTCGTTATCCTTCCTACTTGCTTCCTTCTTTCAAGCATTTCTACGCCGCTCTTGAAACCCATGTCCAACTTGTCGCGGGCGGCTGTAATTATCTTCTCGGCAGTTGCTTCGCCTATTTCGCACGCCGCCATCAACTCGCCAGCCGAAGCAGCAGCTATGCTCATCACGTCGTCATAGCCGGCTTCGCGCAGCTTCTCCGCGCCCTTCGGCCCTATGCCGGGCAGCTCTTCTATTGAAAGAGTTTCAGGCATTTGACAACAACCTCTCCACTTCTTCTTTCACGTCCACGCTTCTCACCGAGTTGACGACAAATTCGAGCCTGTCAAAGAGTGCGTTGCGGCGGGCTTTCCCGCGAAAAACATAATCCATACCCATCTGAATGTTCGCGTAAACGTTTTTCAGGTCTCTCTTCATATCGTAAAGCCTTTTCGCCTCTTTCTTCGCCATTCCCAGTATCGCTTCGGCCTGCTCGTTGAACATGACGGCACGGATGCTACCAGTGCCGTCGTCTATGATGCACGACAGAACTAAACCGTGATCCGGCTCCACTTCACCGTGCTCTTCGCATTTGAAACCGTGCTCTTCGCGAAGCCGCGCCTTACACTGCGAGCATATGGGATAAAATATATTCGACTCGAACGTTTGCACGATGCATGCGCGAATCTCGCGCGAATAGCCTTCGCGTAACTCTCTGACAGATGTTCTCTCCACGCTATGCGACTGCTCCTGCACCGCATCTATTTTTTCGGCGCTCTTCTGCATCATCCCGTAACGCCCGACGCGAAGCTCGGCGTTGCCGTCATAACCTTCGCGGGAGAATCCTTTGACGTGTATCACGTCGCCGACATTCATCTCGGACAGCGCTTCCAACTCGTCGTTCCACAGACTCATTCTTACCGTGCCTGTATTGTCAGCAAGAATCACGTTAGCGACTTTTCCCGGTCCCTTTTCACTGGTAAATTCTTTCACGGGAAATATTCTCATTACCTTCCCAACAATATCAACGTTCTTCATTCCCGGGACGATGCTACTTATGTAAAGGCGCTCTTTCTTTCGCATCACCTGAACGCCCAGCTCTTTCGCAACTATGTACACAGCACCTTCCTCAGAAATAAGACCGGACAACTCTTCCTGCTTCTCCTGAACTTTTCGCTGTATCTCCTGCTCGTCCAAGCCGGATTCAGCGGATATTTTTTTTACCATCTCCGACGTCATGAGGAAACTATTTCGTAAAAGCGTTTAAAGCGATGGCGCGGTCGGAGAAAGTGAAGAAAGTGTTTACTACGGAATGTATGAAATATCCGGCATTGCGACCGGGCTTAAAAATTATTTCCCCTTCGTTCCAATACGAGTATCTCTATGCTTGATGCATCCGCATACAATGACGTAACATACCCTGACATAATATGCTGCAGGTTTACTTTATTGCCCAACCAGGAAACCAGACTCACACTATTTCCTTCTCGGAAATAATCACGAAGTCGCCCACGGACTTGACGGCGGAGAAGGGTACGAGAAGCCTGTCTTTTGCGTCCCTCTCTAAATTCAACTCGGTTGAATGTTTCGTGGGCTCTGTCATGACTATGCTCAAAAGCTCGCCCGACTCTGCGACAAAACTGAGGTCGCCGACGACGCCGAACTTCCTGCCTGTCTCTTCAGAAACTATAACCTTCCCCAAAAAATCCCGCGCTTTACTTTGCACCATTATCACCTTCATTATTAGCAATCCAAAACTTAAATAGTTTCATTTACGCGCTTCTTATGTTAGACATCAGTATCCCCTCGCTTCGCGAGTCGATGCCATATTATCCGTTTTGGCGATTCTTATGTCGTATATCAGGCTTTGACGACGAGCGTCCTCAGCTTCGGCGACAGATGATACACATAGGCTTTGTCCTTGCGCGTCCGCTCGACCATGCCCTCGCTCATCATCCTTATCAGCACGTTATTAACGCTGCGAACGGCGTGCTGACGCGTCTTGTATTTTTCCAAGGCAAGCTTGTTGGCGATGTCCCCGGGCGAAGCAGGGCTGGCGCCCAGAAGCTCGACGACTTCCCGCTGCATAGGCGTGAGCACTTCCAGAGCCTGCAGAGACGTGCTGCTTTCTTGTTTCCTGTCACCTATCATGCCTACTGTTATGGAATAGGCGCCGTGACGGGTCGCGAAAGACACCAGTTCCGCGCAGAGGCGCAGCACTTCTCTGGGAAAGCCGCCGGTTTTTTCGTACAGAGCATCCAATGCTTCCGGAGTGAAAGGCTCCGTGCCGCGCCCCCCAACGCTTTCTATACGGCGTGCTATCATCACCCGCATTTCTTCTTTCGTGAGAGACAGGACTTCTATCCTGGCGGTTATCCTATTCCGCAGCGTTTCCAGGTTATTTTTCAATTTTGACTCAAGAAGAGGCAGGCCGGAAAGGACTATGCTCACGCTGGCTATCTGGTCTCCGAGCACTCTCATCCACTCCAGCATCTGCAGCGGCGCCTCGTGCGCCTCGTCGAAGAACAGGACAAGATGCTTTCCCTTCAGCCTTTTATTAAGAAAATCTGGTATCTGATACGCGTTTTTTATGTTAGGGATTAACATCCTCAAAAACCACGGAGAGCCGTACTTGTTATTGAAAATGTCCACAAGCTCCTGCGCTTCGGCGGGCGGCTTCCCGACATATATCCAATCAAAGTCCGCCGGCATATTCACAGCCACCCACTTCAACAAGCTCGTCTTTCCAGAGCCAGTCGGCCCTGCCACCATTATCATGCTCTGCTTCTCTTCTATCGCCGATAGAAGCGCGTTCCGCTGCTCTTCGTAGCCGACGCATAGAAAAGGGTTTATGCTGAACGTGAACGGGTTGCCGGACCATCCAATTTCCGTCATCCATTCTTTCATCCTTTTGGGGGAGGGCAATTGCTCTGTTTTTGCCGCTTCCGGGGCGGTATTTTCCGTGATTTTTTGCCCGATTCCGCTGCCGCCGGCAGGCGGCGGGGACCCTTCGTCTGCCATATATTTATATTTTTCGGATGGCTTAAAAAGATATGTATTCTCAACTTCACGCACCCTTCACGGTCATTTTGTCATCTTCACAAAGATGTTCACGCGATTTTAGCATTTTTCGTGAATGTTCACGCATCTCATGTGTTTTTCTCGTGAATGTGCATGAACTTCACGTGAACATGAACATTCGCGGGGCACCTTCACGTGAAGTTCGTGAAGGTTCTGTGAAGGGCGGGTGAAGGTTTTATGAAGTATCTGTGAAGGTTTGTGAGCCGTTATTACGGTATTTGACAGTAATGGGTGTCTATTGTGAGTTTGCCACATCTCTTGGTGTTATTTTGTGAGATTCTTCACGTGAAGTTCACGGGATATTCACAAAATGTTCACATATGTTCATGGATCTTCACAGACCTTCACGTGAATATTCACGGATTTCTTCAACTTCACGTGAATATTCACGAACTCTCCCGTGAATATTCACGGGCAAGTGAGTGATTTGTGAGAATTTGTGAGAATTTGAAACCTAACGTTTTTTGATTTTTGAATTATTTTTATAAAAAATGCTGGAAATGACCAAATTGAACAGAAAGCGCGTATTTTTGCCGTTATTGGCCATTGATTCTGCTGATTATTCTTGCGGTTTTCATGATTTCGTTTATATCCCGGCCCTGGCGTATCTGCTGGAGCACTGCAGGCTTGATGCGGAAAACCAACAGCAGTGTTTTCTGCCCTGACCCCAGGCGGCTCTCTTCCAATAGCGGCTTAAGAATACCTGCTGCGTACTTGCTCACGGTCATAGGTGAAATCTTTAGCTCTCTGGCTATCTGGCGCACCCACACGCCGTCCGGATTTCTCGCAAGCACCGATATAATAGACGATATCTTTCGGCCGTCAAACCCCTTTTTCCTTCCCATGGCGATATTTTGGACACGTGTAAATTTAAAACTTTCTCTCTGCCAAAAAGGCGTTCTTTTGCGAAGTTTTGGCAGATTACGGCAACCCCGTATTTATCACTCACATAAACTGTTTGAAGCGCTTCTGTGCTATAGTTATGCCCTTATAGTTGCCATAACGGCGTTATAGAAGGGATTTATTCGCCCGTTGCGATAAACTATCATGAGGCTTTTCTTAGCCGTGGACGTGCCAGAAGACGTGCGCCAGAGGATATCATACATGCAGGAGCGGTTGGCAGAGATACCCGGAGTGAACATAGTAAAACCGGACCACGTCACGCTCAAATTCATTGGAGAAACGGCACAGAAATTCTCGGATATAGCAGAAAAACTGGCGCATATACTGGACGATTTTTATCCATTTGCCGCGGAAGCTGTAGGAATGGGAACGTTTCCGGCTACTCATCCAAAAGTGGTATGGGTGGGATGCCCGGCATTGGCGCCGTTGCAGAAAGCCATAATGGAAGGATTCGGGGATTCCGCTGAGGCAACGCCCCATATAACAGTCGCCCGGGTCAAAGACGGACGCGGGAAAGAGCATCTCGTGAAACACGTAAACCAGATGAAAGAATATTCTTATGGCAGGATTGACATAGATAATATAAAAATCAAGTCTTCTGTGCTAACGACGACAGGGCCCACTTATAGTGATGTTGCTACCGTGCAACTAAACTTCACCAAATCGTCATAATGCTCATGTCAGTCTGAAGACCTTCCCCAGTATCTCCTTTCTATGCACAGCGCCAAAACTTCGGCTGTCCGTGCTTGAATCCGGATTGTCACCGAGAACGTAATAATAACCCTTGCTCAAAATTTTGCCGTTTATGCGCGTGCCCGGCAATCCCTGGACGCGCTTCAGCATCCGCCTGCCGTTTTTCTCCACTATCACCACGTCGCCCTTTCTGACAGGAAGGGCGATGCATAACATGAAAGAGCCCGCCGGATAAAGAGGCTCCATGCTTGAGCCTTTGACGCGAAAGCGGCCGATGACGAACATAGCACAGCGTCAGACAAATTTAGGCAGGACGATTTCTTTTTCAGTCGGATATGGCTTTGCTTTGTATGTCCGGACGCCCTTGCTTCCCCAGAACATTTCAGCGAAAACGTTAACGGCGTCCACCAGCTGCTCGGCTGACGCGACATCGGACTCCTGCCGCGCTTTGGAAGCGGCTTTCATTATTTTCCACACAGTTTCGTGAAGAGAAGGGGATTTTTGTAGGTGTTCCGGCTTGAAATAATCCCCCCATATGACGCGGATTTCGTGCTTGCATATTTCCGCGTGCTCCTCTTTGACCGCGACAAGACGCGCCATCGCATGCGCATCGCTTTTCTTTTCCTGGATGAATTTGGACATTCTTAGCACGGTCTGCGCCGCCATCTGCGCAGCGTGAGGATCGTATATTCCACAGGGTATGTCGCAGTGAGCGTATACGAGCCCGGCAGGCTTTATCATATCCAGTACCTTCATCAAGTTCATCAAATCACCTTATCCGGTTTTGGCGCGAAAGTTTTTATAACGTATGCGATTCAAAGAAGTGCCGCCGATTCTAGTTATTATTATCATAAGATAGATTTAAGAACATAAGTAAATAAATAATATGTATGCGGGCTATTTCTGGAATAAGACATTTATTACATGGCAAGGAAACTGGTCCAGTTGGTAATGTGCTGGGTTCTGAATATGTTCCAGTTTCTAATTTTATTGAACACTATGTAACTGAATACGAGTGCGTATTTCATGGGAAGCAGTCTCTGTACCGGGGTAAAGAAGGAGTTCGTGGTTTTTTATTAGAACTTGCAGAAAATCTCAGAAAACGAGGTTCTATAGGACCTATAAGCAGCGGTTATCTGGAAGTATTTTATAACGCATCTATAGAAGAACCT
>DATDXW010000058.1:0-3510 GCA_035289125.1 archaeon
CGATGCAGGACGTCGTGAAATCTATCGTGTCGTTCGTTACCGTTTCATTAATGTCGCATTTTTTCGCGGGCACTTTCTTTATCCCATTTAGCGAGCGTATTTTTTGCAATCCTAAGTCTTTACTGGTGTAAATCATCGGCACCTCTTCGCCCGCACGCATCCACTCTACGGACAATTCTTTCCAGTTGCTGCCCGAGTAAATCACGGGCTCGTATTCCGGAACGGACACGTAGTTGCCCGCGCCTTTGAATTCGTATACCGAAAGTTGACCTATGTTTTGAAGAAGAGTGAAGTTCGCATTCGCGCCAAGTTCGCCTTTCAATTCATCGGTAGTAGCCACTATATAGCGGATATTGAACAGACTGATATGCGGCATTGCGCGGGTGACATTGAAAGTCACGCATCGCAACCCGACTATCGGGCAGGTTTGCTGCTTGGACATCTCGGACTGGAGGAAGAAGTGATAAGGCGACGACAGCGCGGACTCTATGAGCAGCCCTTCCATAGTGGGCTTGTTCGTGAAATACGGTATGTCTTCCAGTGCCCGCGGCGTGCCGAACCATGCATTGTGTTTTTCGCTGTATTCGTGGAATACGCGGCCTTCTGGGAGTGAAGAGAGAAAGGCATTCGTTTCGTTGAACGTTTTCCATTCAGGCTTGCCCTCAAAGCCGGTGTAATTCCACTTTATCCAGTCGTCTATGTATCCCACACTAGAGTGGACGTAGGCGAAGGACGAGAGAACGAGAATCGCCAGAACAATCCATTTCTTTGCGCTTGTCGCCGGCACAAGACAGGAGGCGCCGTAGGCTGCAACGAGCACGGAAAATAGATAGTAGAATGGCAGGAACCTCGTGTTCCATATATACCCTTCCGGCAGGAAAAGATAAAGGGCGAGAGATGCGAGGGCGGAAAATGCGAGGTAAAGAACAGGGCCTTCTTTTCGTTTCCATGCCAGTGCCGTGCCCAAGCCGGCAAGCAGCAAAAACGGCATGAGATAGTTCGGATAGACAAGCGAATAATCGTTTATGTGGGAATAGTTTGACGCGATGGAGTAACTAAAGTTCGTCAGCAGCGGCACTGCCCAGAATCCGGCGAGTGAGAACGCGAGTAAATACGTTTTGGCAAGGGTTGCCAAAACGGGGATTTTATCGCGTAGAAGGAAAAAAGATGAGGACACGACAGCGACTACGACGGGTATCACGTGCAGCAAGCTGGTAACCGCCAGAAGAATGGCAGCGCCGGCAAAGCAATTCTTCTTTATCCCGTCGTAAAGCCACGCCATGAAGAGCAGCATGAACGGAAGCGCGAGCGAGAAAGAAAATTCGCCGGCAAGCGTGGACGGAATGTTGCCGCCGTACATGGAATTGTTCTCGTTGAAAAGATGTGGTAGAGTGAAAAGCGCCGCCAGCAAAGGTGTAGGAAACGCCAACCCCATCTTTTTCATCGAAACGTATGCTGC
Organism: archaeon; assembly: GCA_035289125.1. Taxonomy (GTDB): domain Archaea; phylum Aenigmatarchaeota; class Aenigmatarchaeia; order GW2011-AR5; family GW2011-AR5; genus JACQID01. The sequence goes on from DATDXW010000058.1 coordinate 1,460, forward strand.
CAATGGAAGGAGAAACGTGCCTGCCACAGTTACTATTTTGAACGCTATCTGCAGGGGCACCAGTGCGCTTGTTATCGCCATGACGGCGTATGCCAACGGAAAATAGAACGTGAATATCGGAAAGCCCGCGTACCAATCAGGGCTCCAACCGCTGAGCCTGAAGTGCGGCAAAAGATATTCCTTCATGTACTTCGCCAGATAGTTATGGGAGCCCATGTCGCCGCCCGATGCAGTCGTGCCGGACAGAATGAAATCGGGAGTGAAGTACGACGAAAGAAAAAGAAATATGGCTACCAATGCCAGCGCGTCAGCCAGATGCTCCTTACGCAATGAAAACATAATATCCCACTGCGATTCCCAAAAGCGAGCCGGCGACAACATCAGAAAGATAATGCCGCTTCAATGAAACGCGCGTCGCGCAAACCGATAGCGCCAGCGCGATGCCGAACAGTGCCAACGCTTCGTGAAACAGCGCGAAGTAAAGAATCCACGCCCTGCCAGCGTGAACGCTCGGAAATGACGAGCTTTCCAGCCGCTCGGCGAAACTGGAAAAACGCCTTTTCGCGACGTCCGGACGCGCCTTGAAATAAACGAGCTTTGTTGCATACACGGCTACGAAAAGGAGAGTCAGAGCGTAAATCAGTTTCCATGCCACTGCTGCGTTCGTGAGCGCATAGTAAAGGACAACTACGGCGTAGAAAGGCAGCCCGCCCAGCGCGCTCACGTCGGCGACGGTGTTTTTCCATAAAGTTTTTGCCGTAAACAGGACGCTTTCCATGATTTTTTATTGCAACAATACTTTTTATACGGGCTTCGTCAATAAGAATCATGCGGTTCGGTGCGCTGGCTATAATATTTTTTGTGTTCCTTGCTTCTGCTCAGTACTCTTTCAGCGACACGCCGGCGGTGTGGAAGCAATGCGCGCCGAAAGGCGCGACGACTTCGGGAGACACAAGCCCGCCCAACCAGATGTGCTGCGTTCCGTCCGGCGGCAGCGTGCAGAAATGGACGAATGGTATTGCATATTGCAAGTCTATAACGTTCACTCTTTCTCATTCGCCTTCTTCTCCAGTGTCCAGCGACAAAGTGACATTCACTGCGACGGCTACAACCAGCAATGGAAAGATAGCAGAGATATGGATTGAAGTGGATTCCGGAAGCGGCAGTTTTGAGTTATCGTCTACGCATAAAAGTTGTTCGCCAGACCTCTGCACAGATACATTAACCACGTCGTATATGCCCGGGCAGAGCTTTGGTGCAGGCAAGACCGTAAGATACAAGGCATGGGCAAAAGAGGCGGCGTCAACCGGCTCGCTGGGAAGGACGTTTCAGTCATTGGACGAAGACTTTGTGGTGGGAACCCCGGGGCTGGACAACGCTCCGGATGCGTCAATTCCGCAAGACGATGCGTGGCACAAAAGCGACATCACGTCTGTGATAACTTACACGGATGACATTGGGTTGCAATCATGTTCTTATGAAATAGTGGACGGCGGGACGAGCAGAGGCGTGCAAAGCGTGGCTTGTAGTGGCACATCAATTGTTAAAACAGTTACAATACGCGTTCCGGCAGACTGCGCGGCGCAGGGTACAGGGAAGTGCGTACTGAAAGCGTCGGTAACGGACACAAAACCGCAAACAATCAACAGGCAGGAGGCTTTCAATATAGACAGTGTCGGTCCGTCCGTGACTAATACACGCTCGGACGCGATGTGCAAAGGCGTGTCAAATAAGATGGAAGTTGCAAGCAGCACTATGATAAAAGCAGATGTGGCGGATTTGTACAATGGGGTTGGTTCATGTAAATACGATGCCACGGGACCTGGCGGTTTCGCAGACAGTAGAAACATGATACCTGAAGCCGTCGGTAGTAGCACGTATGCCGCGCTTTTCACGGCTGGCGCGTCCACGGGCAGCTATCCGATAACAGTCACGTGCAGTGATAATCTCGGCAGCAGCGCAACGGGAAGCGCGCTTACGATGTCCGTGGTGGCTTCCGGAACGTGTGGCGTGACATCAACTACAACATCATCAACTACAACAACATCAAC
>DATDXW010000059.1:0-3767 GCA_035289125.1 archaeon
TTAACAATCGTATAGAGCAGGGAAACTTGAAGATAACCTTCGTAGGATTTTCGTGTGATAATTTCGACACAACGCTCGGCAGTTATAATGAAGTATTCACGCCGCCCGAAGACGATACCATAGATTCCCTGCCACGTTGCATCTTTACGAATAACGCCATGAGAGAAGTCAAAGATAAAGGAGGGGTGACAGTCACGGAGACCAGCGGCGCGATAGAGATTTACGGCGAAGGCAAGTCAAACCCGCTGCTGTTCAGGCTTAAGGACAGCGGTAATGTAATAGACATAGGCTCCAGCCCGTATAGGAGCCTTGAAGTCCGGGCAACGGTCGTTTATTCCTACAGGGTTTCCGGCATGTCGCAGATGACGGTGAAGCCTCTTGACATATAGGTGGAATATGAAAGCATTATTTTTTCTTCTTGCACTGCTTGTTGCAGGCTGCGTTTCCATGGAAACGTCTTCGTCAACCAGTATATTCTCAGTCAGCGTAAGCCCGGATGACCTGTTCACGTCAGGCACGGGCAAGGCTATGATTGATTTTATCAACACAGGAACCACGCCGCTTCGTAACGTGAGAGTGGGAATATACGACGCCGGTGCAGTCGCCACCAATGACTGCAATCATGCCATAGGCGACGTCAAAGAAGGCTCTTTCGCCTCCCGCCAGTGCACGATAGTGGCGCCTGATGCCATAGAGCAGGGCGTCATAACCACGGAAATAAAAGCCCGCGCAACGTTTGAAGCGACGCTTGGCGGCACAGACGCGCTCTCGGTAATGAGCGAAGACGAGTACAGGATAGAGCAGGCAAAGGGCGAGTTAATGTCGTCTTCTCCTGTTTACGTTCACGATGACGGACGGCTTAAAGCAACGGTGAGCTTCAGCGAGCAGATGCCCGTGATAAAGCGCCCGGACAAGAAACTCTACATGTACGTGGACATTGCCAACGTTGGTGCAGGCAGGATTGAAGCGATTGAGGCGGGGAACATCTTGGTGAACGGGGCGGCTTCTGTTGAGAAAAGAATAGATGCCAAGGAAGGCGGAACAAAGCGGATAGCCGGCACTGTGAACGTCGTGTCAAACGAAAGGGGATACGACGAAGTAGAGACAATTCTTTATAGGTTCAGCGATTCCGCGGATTCGAGCAAGAAAGATACATATATAGCGACGGCGCGGCTTATATCGGCATATACAGTCGGAGATGCAAGTTTGCAATACATGTTCACAGGGCTTAAAGATGAAACGTATATAGTCGTAGCGACAGTGAAGAGAAACGGCAACCATTATGATACGAGTTTGAAAAAACGGGACTGTCCGAGTTCTCCTATAGACGGCTCACCGCGAGATTGCGTAGTCATGGCAGGCGCGACACAAGACTTTACCATACCATTAACAGGCGATATCGGGGCGCCAGCGGATGAATGTAAAGGTAGAGGTTTCGGCTCCAGCGCCTGCATCAAATGCACGGACGAAAGCTATATAGCCGGTTCGGACGTCACTAAGTGCTATTCTTACGTCACGCCTACCGCCGGAAGCCCGCTGGGCGTTACGTGCCCATCCCAGAAGCTCTACATACAGGGCAGCGCGTTCCCGAGAGTGACGTGCGAAGTGGCGTTGCCTGCCAATATAAATTATTTAAGCGACTATACACTAATATTGAGCATAGATTACCCCTATGAAATAAGGGCTTCACAAACTGTGCAAGTGAGACGGTAAATTATGATTAACGGAAAACTGATTTTGTCCATGGCGCTTCTGCTACTCGTCGCAGGCTGCGTTTCCACGCAGCGGCCTGTCAAAGTTTCAGCAAGCGACGGTTTGCAGATAAACGAATTTTCCGCGGATATCAACGATGTTTTCGGGCAGGAACCGGTCACTTTGAGTCTGGAAGTTGAAAACGTCGGTGGAACGACCGCCAAATATATAATCGCAAAATTGTTCGGAGGAAACAGCGGATGGGGCGGTAATGATGCATCTAATACACCGAAAGCGTTGGGAGCAGGCACGGATACTTCGCTGATTCCGCCGCTTATAGAGACGAACAAAGCGGGCGGATTCAGCAGAAAGATATGGTCTATAACAGCACCCGACCTTCCGCAGGGGCTCGCGCAAAGCTTTGATATAGGCGTGAGAATCAGATACGACTATACCACGACTTCCATAACCCCCGTAGACGTTATAAGCTTCGCCCAATTTGACCAGTTAAGGAAAAAAGGCACGTTTGAGCAGGGCACAACGGCTACGCAGAATTCAAACGCCCCGGTGAGAATAAGCATTGAAGTATCCTCGCCGATAACGCAGCAGGCTGCAGACACATCCATATCCGAGCCCGTGACACTCAGTTTCGTGAACGTCGGTTCCGGCATCGCGTTCAACGACAAAACGGCCACGAATTTAGATTTCCCAGCCCAAAGCACGCTGGGAAAAGTGAGTTTCAATATAATAGTGAGCAAGGGCACACTGACATGCGACAATGCCGACGGCACACCTGCCCAGACATCTGGCATAGTGACATTGCGGAGAGGATTTGACACAGTGAAGCTTCCGTGCACGCTAACTCTTGCCGCCAATGACTTGACGGTGGGCGTCCCGAAGGACACGATAACGGTCACGGTGACAACCGATTACTCCTATGCGATAGACGGCACGGCGTCCATAAAGGTTACGAGCAAGAAATAGAAGTCAGAAAAATCTTTTCAATGAGCCTTCGTTCGCGTCCCTTTCCCCCGAATCGTCAATAACAGGCTTCCCGTAAACGCCGTCGTATCCCGGAATTATCTTTATTTTGCCTTCGCGGTTTTTGATTATCAGCGATGCCAGTTTTTCATCCACGGCTTTCTTCAACTCTTCCGCCGGCGTTTCCAGCAGTATCGTCAGCTCGTTGCCGAAAGCACCCAGCAGCTTGTTGTATTGTTCAAAAACCTTTTTCGTGAAAATATCCTGCCCGACGGCGAGAGATATTATCTCGGTCAGCGGCATAATGCTCTTGAACGGCGGCGCGCCTTTCAGTATGAACCCCTCTTCGCGGTCAGCCAGCTGCTCCACACGGTTCAGCACGCCTATCGTCAAAGACTTTCCGCACTTCGGGCAGATGCCCTTATGTTTTTTCGTTTCACTCGGAGGCATGGAAACGTTACAGTCGCGATGCCCGTCATAATGGTACTTGCCGTAATCCGGTGAAACTTCTATCGTGTATTCAATCTTTTCCGCTCTTATCGCGTTTATCAGTTCCCCGTAGTTCGTGCCCTTTATATCCAGCGCGTTAGCCTCCCGCCCAAGCCGATGCGGATGCGGCGAGTGCGCATCGCTGTTGGACAATAGTGTCACGTTGTCTAAGAATGAACATCGCCAGTTCATCGCAGGGTTGCTACTCAAGCCCGTCTCTATTGCGTGTATGTATTTCGTTTTCTCGGCAAAGCACTCTTTCAGCGAATCAAAACCGCTCATTGAACCTAATATGCCGAACCAGGGAGTCCACGCATGCGCCGGGATTATTTCTATGTCTTTTGATATGGACATGAGCCGTTCCACTAACTCAACGGACGAGAAGCCGAACATCGGACGCCCGTCGTAGTCTACGCGCCCCTTTGAACGGAGAAATTCGTTTATCTGCTCCGCCGCGCCAAAGTCCGGTGCCAGCAGTATATAATGAATTCTACGTCCTTTACCATCCTGCGTGTATATGAGGGATATTTCATTGCTCAATACGAACTTCATGCCACCGTATTCATAGACGCCTTCGTCTCCTGCCAACTTCTTTTTCAGGTTCG
>DATDXW010000060.1:0-6571 GCA_035289125.1 archaeon
AGCGATGACGTCTTACGAGATAGCCAGCGTCTCGGTGAAGGAAGTCCTAAAGTCCGGCATAGCAGGGATGGTGGGGACGCTTGCGTCTCTCATTTCCATATCCGGAAAATACGGCACTGCGCTGGAAGTTGCGATGGGAAGGCATGCGGACGACGTTGTAGTGGAGACGGACGATACAGCAGTGCAGTGCATAAAATATCTGAAAGAAAGAAAGCTGGGCAGGGCGCGCTTCCTGCCCCTGAACCGGTTGCATCCCAGGCCCGTCCGCGAATGCAAGGAAGCCGAGCATATGATGGAGCTGATAAAATTTGAGAAGAAATATTTTAACGTTGTAGCGTACGTGCTTGGCGAGACCGTGGTGAGCAGGAACATAGACGAGGCGAAAAAGCTAAGGGATTTCCGCGTCGTGACTCTGGATGGCGACTTAGTGGAGACGTCCGGCGCAATGACAGGCGGGTTCTACGCGAAAAAACAGAAAGCGGATTATAGCGACAAGATACGTAAGCTGGAAGAAGAGAGCGAAGCGCTGGAAGAGGAGATACGCTCAATGGGAGAGGAGCTGAAAAAGCTGCAGGGCGAGATGGTAAGCGAGAGCGACGAGGTGAAGAGCCTCCGGGACAGGAAAGCGTCGCTGGAGAAGAAGTTGGACGAGATGAAATCGACGCGCGGCTCCGTATTCAACCAGCGGAGCATCGCGCAAGCGCGGCTCGGCAACTTAAAAATTGAGAAGGCGCGGCTTGAAGCCACGTTAGACCAGATGAAGCTGGACATGCAGGAATTGCGGCATGTCAAGGAATTTTACGACGTGGCAGAGGAGGAGCTGCAGGAAAAGATACGCCGCGCGATGATAGAGATAAACAAGCTGGGGCCCGTGAATATGAAAGCCATAGAGGATTATAATGTTGTGGCGGTTGAGTTTGACGAGATAAAGGCGAAGCTTGACAAGCTGACGGATGAGAAAGCGTCCATTCTCCACGTCGTGGAGGAAGTGGAGAAGAGGAGGCATGGCAAGTTCATGGAGATGTTCGCGGAGGTAGCCAAAAATTATTCGCGCATATACCACGACCTGACAGGAGGCTTCGGGCAGCTGCGGCTTGAGGAGGAAAATAACATTGACTCAGGCTTACTCATAGAGGCGTCGCCGGAAAACAAAAAAGTCGTTAATCTTGATGCCATGTCCGGCGGCGAGAAAACGTTAACGTCGCTTTCGTTCCTGTTCGGTATAATGGAGCATTACGGCTCGCCCTTCTACGTTCTGGACGAGGTGGACGCATCACTGGACAAGGCGAATACGAAGAAGATTGTAGAACTGGTGAAAAAGTACTCGAAGGAGAAACAGTTCATAGTGATATCGCACAACGACTTCACCGTCCAGGAAGCCGATAAAGTATTCGGCGTGAGCATGGAAGAGGGCGTATCGAAGGTATTCAGCGTGAAAATGCCGGTGGTAGCATGATAGACGACGCGAAGCTGATAATGACAATTATAGGCGGGCACGACCTGCAAGACGTGCTCGCAGCCATAACGGTGGACGAAGGAATGGACCCGCTTGACATAGACATATCGCGGCTGGCGAACGGGTTCATGAAATACCTTGAAAAAATGCGGCAGTTTGACTTTCGTGTGCCCGGGCGGTTCATTCTCATCGCCGCGATACTCTTACGCATGAAGTGCGAGTCAATGCTTGTTGACGAGGTGGAGGAGAAGGAAATGCGAGGGGAGACGATACCTCCTCTGGACATAAGCAACGTGCCGCAGCTCACGCCTCCAATGACGAGGAAGCCGACACGGCGCGTGACACTGGCCGAGCTGGTGAGCGCGCTCAACAAGGCGGTGGAATTTCGCGAGCGCAAGGAAGAGAAGAAACTCCGGCTGCGTGATTGTGTAGAGAAATACATAGAGCCGGAAGAGGACATAGAGGTGCGTATAACCCGCGTATATGATAGGATAGTCGGCAAGGGTGGTGTCATGATGTTAAAAGAAATAGTCCCGACCTGGGAGAGGAAGGATATAGTAGAGGCGTTCATGGCGATGCTGTACCTGGTGATGCGCGGGAAAATTTACTGCGTGCAGGAAGAGATGTTTGCTGATATAAAGATAAGGCTGATAGAATGAACAAAACGGCGCTTGTAGAGGCAATGCTGTTCACGGCGATAGATCCGATGAGCTTTGAAGAGCTGGAAAAGGCCAGTGGTGCCAAACGCGAAGAGCTTGAGAAGATATTGGGTAGCCTGAAGAGCAGGTACTCTTCGGAGGAATATGGGGTGAGGATGTTTGACGCGGGCGGATACAAGCTTGTCGTGAAGCACGAATATGCGGCGCACGTTTCGCATCTCACGCCGCATGCGGACCTGTCACGGGGCGTGCTTCGCGTGCTGTCAATAATAGCCTATCACCAACCGATAGGGCAGGCGGACATGGTGAAGATAATCGGGAACAGGACGTATGAATACGTGAAAGAACTGGCGTCGCGCGGCTTCGTGAAAGCGGACAAAAAGTCCCGCACGAAAATACTTTCGACTACGAAGCACTTCGAGGAATATTTCGGCGCGAAGGCGGACGAGATAAAGAAGATGGGTAACAAGCATGATAAACAAAGCAATGGCTAGTTTTGAGATAGCGCACGCCGTGCGCGAACTCAAGAGCGTAGAAGGCGCACACATCGGAAAAATATATTATGCCGATAAAGAGCTGGTGCTGAACACAGGCGGGCTGGACATACGGGCATTCCCGGGCGCATGCTTTCTTGCGAAAGAGAGGAAAGAGTTCGGAAACCCCACGGACTTTGCCATGACTTTGCGGAAGCATCTCAAGGGCAACATCATAAAGTCCGTTTATCAGCATGGCACAGACCGCGTAGTGGTCATAGAGACGGATGCCGCGCGGCTGATAATCGAGCTTTTTCACAAGGGGAACTACATCCTTACGGACAAGAACTGGGTGACGGTTATGCCGGCGGAATTTCAGAGATGGAAGGACCGCGTGATTCTGCCCAAGCAGAAATATTCATTTCCTGAGAGCAGGGACATACGCGACGACGCGACGCTGGAAAAAGAGGCGGCTGGAGGAGTGGAAAAAGCGCTGGTTGTCAACGGATTGGGCAAATACGCGCGCGAAGCTATGCACGAGGCGGGCGTAAAGGAAGGCCCGCTGGATAGCGGCGGAGTAAAAAGGCTTGCAGGCGTCGTGGAGTCTTTCTTCACGCGCAGGACGGAAGCCTTTCTGGTGAAGGACATCGGCGGATACGAGGACGCCATTCCTTTCGGAATGAAGATGTACAGCAGTCGGGAAATCATCGCGATGCCTACGTTTTCAGAAGCGCTTGCGAAGCTGTATTCCTTTGAGAAAAAACAGGACCCGTATGAAGAAAAGAAAGAGGCGCAGAAAAGAATACTTGAGCAGCAGAAGAAAAGGATGGACGAATTCATGGCGCAGGGGGCGGAGCAGACGCGAAAAGCGGAGATACTCAAAAGAAATTTTTCTGAAGTGGACGCGCTGCTAAAGGATGCCACGGCACTGAAGAGCGCAAAAAAGCTAAGGGATGCGTCTGCCCTTTTAGGTAGCAAAATCGTTTCCGTTGACGAGAAAAAAGGGGCGATAACCGTGCGCATAGAGGCGGAGGAAATAGAGGTTTCTCTCACCAAGAACCTGGAAAAAAATATAGGCAACATGTACGAGCGCGGGAAGTTCTACGCGGCGAAAGCCAGGAACGCGACGAAGGAGATGGGGAGGGTGCTTGAGAAGCTTGATACTATAAGCGCAAAGCAGCACGTGAAAGAGGATAAAAAAGAATGGTATCACAAATACAGGAACTTCTTCACGTCCGATGGCTTTCTTTGCGTCGGCGGCAAGGACGCGGAAAGCAACGAGTCGCTGATAAAGAAGCATGCCGACGCGAAGGACGTGGTTCTACATGCGGAGATACACGGCTCGCCTTTCACGGTGATAAAGCCGGGCGACGCGCCCTCTGTCACGGAGCAGGCGATAAAGGAGGCGGCGCAATTTACGGCGTGCTACTCAAAGGCGTGGCCCATGGGTTTGGGCTCGGTGAACGTTTACTGGATAAAGCCGGAGCAGGTGACGAAGAGCTCGCCGTCCGGCGAGCACATTGCGAAAGGTTCGTTTATGATTGAAGGGAAGAAAAACTACGTGAATTCCACGAAGCTTGCACTGGCGTGCGCAATTATAAACGGCAAGCTGTCGGTCGTGCCGCTGGAAACTGCGGCAAGGAAGACGGTGAAATACGTGGAGATAGTGCCGGGCGACACGGATGCGAAGCGGCTTTCCAAGCGCACGCTGGAAAAATTAAACGCCCTGCTGTCGAAGGCGGAGCAGCACCTCGTAGCAGGAAGCATAGAAAGCAAGATACCGTCCGGGCGCGGGGCGCTCGGGGATTGATTCTCATGATTACACAGCGAAAATGATGCAGGAAACAAAGGCGGATTAGTGCCTCGTAATGACAAATAAGCAAAGCCGAAGATGAGCGTCGCCACGCCAAGTCGTGCATAGTAAGTCCTTTCCCTGTTTCATTAACAACGCCATCTATTTTTATCCTTTTCGCCGATAAAATTAAAATGCTGGTTAAAGACAACACACTCGTATACTTGCAGGCACGGAATGCCATTCCTTTCTACGAGTTTGCTCTCGGCTTGGGAGAGCCTGAAATAATCGCAATGCAGCTCGGGTTCGTGGCGGCTCATGTACTGGACAATATTCCGTATGACGAAATGCGAAGAGCGATAAGATGCCGACCGGACACGCCGCATTCTAACTTAAGGCAGGCATTAACCGGGCTGATGGAAGGAGGCTCTTATGCGCGCATGATGAATACGGAATTTCAATTGATACGGCCGAAATACACCGGTGTCACAGCCTGAGCGCCTTCTTCACGTCCTCGTGGACTTCGTGCATGTCACGGTTCCCGTTAATGACATGGGTGTCCGGGAACTCCTTTATATAACGGAGATAGTTATCGCGTATCTTTTTTAATTTGCCGAGTTCTTCAAACAACTCAACGTGCTGGCGCGACTCGCTCATTCTTTGTATGCACACTTCCGGAGGTGTGTCTATGAACACGGTGGCGTCGGGCTTGCGGAAAGGCGCGTTTATCGCTCTTATGGTCGCGATGTCCACGCCGATCGCGCCAAAAGCATACGTCGAAAGCATGTAGCGGTCGCTTATCACTATTTTATTTTGTTTCAGGGCCGGCTCTATTTCGCTCTCAAGGTGATGCGCCCGGTCGGCGGCGAAGAGCATCTGCAGCGCGAGCGGCGACGTTGACCACTCGTGGCGCAGGCAGGATTTTATGAGCCCTCCTATAAGCCCGTCGCTCGGCTCCTTCGTAAGTAGCGCTTTTTTAGCCAAGTAGTTTTTGAGCAGGTTCGTCTGCGTCGTGATGCCGGAGCCGTCCAGACCTTCAAGAACGAAGAACATAGCAACTATTCGGAGAGAACGGATAAATGCTTGTTATCAGAGGAGTGCAGTTTAATACTACGACCTTCAGGTCGTTTATATAATATTTCACTCCTCTGGAAATGCTCAAAAAGCGAAGGTCTTTGGCATGCCAAACAACGAAGTTGTTTGCGCATACTTCGAGCTTTAGCCCGAAGTTATTTATTGCGCAGGACACGCGTCGTCGGGGCTTTGTTGAATAAATGGTTTCATACCACAGCCCGTTGTGTTTCAGAAAGCAAACATCGCAACCCATCGTATTGCGACAGATTATTTAAACAAAGCCCGTCGTCGGGAAACCTTTAAATATAAGTTTAACGTAAATTATACATAAGTGATACTATGGCGACAGAAGTAGAAGTAAGGAAAATAGGAAATTCGTTGGGAGTTATACTGCCCAAGGAATTCGTCAAGAAGAGAGGACTCAAGGAAGACGAAAGAATCCTAATAGAAGTTGTTAAAGAAGCGGACTTAAGGGACGTTTTCGGCATGCTGAAAAGGAAAATGAGCGGACAGGAATTCAAGGACATGGTTCGTGAGGGATGGGAGTGAAGACGCTTTTCTTCGACACGTATGCATTTTTTGAGATACTCAATAGGAACACGGGTTATTCCGGATTTGTTACAGATATATCCATAATCACTACAAAACTGAATCTTATGGAGCTTTATTACGGAATACTCAAGAACTACGGAAAGGCATCCGCAGACAAAATCTTTGAGCGGTTTCTTGAGTTTGCAGTGGAAATTGACGATGAAACGATTAAAGAGGCTATGCAGTTCAGGCTGCAAAACAGGGAAAGGAAGTTTTCTTACATAGATGCTATCGGCTACATAATCGCGCTGCGGAGAAATGTCAGATTCCTTACGGGAGACGTTCAATTCAAAGATTTGCCAAACGTGGAATTCGTGAAGTAGTTTATTCCGGTTTCCCCCAGAACCTCCGTATCTCCTGCTCCGGCGCGTCGGTAACGATAAAACGCAGGTCGGCGGGAAATACTTTTCGGTAATTTGCCCATAAAAAGCGCTGGTCCATGAAGACACAGACCCCGCGGTCGTTCTCCGTTCTTATACAGCGCCCAGCCGCCTGTATGCTGCGTATCATCGCAGGATAGGCGTAG
>DATDXW010000061.1:0-7033 GCA_035289125.1 archaeon
AGGTCTGTCGCATCATCCAGCGTCAATAAAAACCGCGTCATCTCACTGTGAGTAACGGGTAGGTACTTGCGTTGCTCTATTCGCTCCTTGAAAAACGGCACGACGCTCCCGCGGCTACCTACTACGTTACCGTAGCGGACGCAGGAGAATTTCGTCATTCCTTTGTCAGAAACGTCCGACACCATGAGCCGTTCCTGAATAGCCTTGGTCATTCCCATGACGTTCACGGGCTTGACGGCCTTGTCGGTGCTTATCGCGACTACGCGCGAGACGCCGTTACGTATGGCGGCGTTCTTCAGGTTTATTGCGCCCAGAATATTCGTTTTCACGGCTTCGACGGGATGATATTCGCATCGCGGCACCTGCTTTATCGCAGCTGCGTGGAATATGATATTCTGGCCGCGCGTCACGTCCAGCATTCGGTCGTAGTCGCGGACGTCACCCAGTACGAATTTCAGTCGGGGTTCACCTTCAAACTCGCGTTCCATGGCATTCTGCTTCTCCTCGTCGCGGGACACGATCGTGACGGAAGCGGGGTTCATTGAGAGTAGCTTGTTCACTATATGGTGGCCGAAGCTACCGGTGCCTCCGGTTACAAGAACGTTCTTTCCCGTTATCGCATGCATAGGAAAAATAGTGCTGAAAAGCCTTTTATAGCTGACCAACTTAATATTTAAGGTATTACACAAGTTGGTCACATATAATGAACCAAATCATAATATCCGGTTTCTTTATTTGGTTAACTATAAAACATCGGAATTCCACGATATTTATATGAAGATTAGAGAATTGATGCGCGAGTTTCAAGTGGGGGATTTTAAAACATGGGAAACAAAGTGTAGAAACGGCGTTCACAATGCACGGAAACTCAAAGCAGAAGTTCTGGAATAGCAAACCCGTGAAAACGGAGGACGTGGATATCAGGCGAGCCATAGTTCTGTCGCTGATTCCCCCTACGGGCAGGATACTGGACGTCGCCTGCGGCGACGGGATGACACTTTCTCTGGTCAACGCACGGGAAAAGTATGGCATAGACATAAACGCCGCGAACGTGGAAAGGGCGAAGAAGCGCGGCATAAAGGCGGTATGCCGGGACGTGGAAGAGCCCCTTCCCTACGAGGACGGCTTTTTTGACACCGTCGTGACAGAAGGACTCCTACAGCATCTTTACGCTCCGGAAGCGCTCATGCGCGAGATAAGGCGCGTGCTGAAGCCCGGCGGGCTCTTCGCGGGCAGCATACCGAACAATTATCATATATGGCACAGGGTGGCTTATTTAGTGGGGAGGCCGCAAAGCTCCTTCCTCTTCCGCGACAGGGCTGCGCAGGTGTCTTCCAGTTTCTTTAACCTGTCCAAGTTCAAAGCGTTGCTTTCAAAATACTTCGAAATAGAGATGTGCACAGGCAAGCCGGGGCGGTTTTCTTCAATAATGCCGTCGCTTTTCGGTTGGGACATAGTGTGGAAAGCGAGGAAAAAATAACGGTTTTTAAGTTTTCTACCAATCTTTAGGCATGGAAAGTAGACGAATAGCGGAAGACTGTGTTCATTTTAGAGGCGACATTCCGTGCCAGCCTCACAAGGAAAAAGGCGTGAAATGTAAGTGCGAATTCTACGAAAAGCGCGGGAAGCGGATACTCATCATAAAGCTGGGCGCCATGGGTGACGTGCTCCGTTCGACGCCGATAAGCGCGAAGCTTCGCATCGCGTTTCCACGTTGCGAGATAACGTGGGTGACTAACTTTCCGGAAGCCGCGAAGGATGCGTCGGATGTATGCTTGAAATTTGATGCGAAAGCGCTTGCTGTACTCACAGCGGACTCGTTTGACATCCTCTATAATTTTGACAAGGACAAGGAAGCCTGCGCGCTGGCGGCGCTCGTCCGCGCCAGAGTGAAAAAGGGGTTCACGCTGCGGAACGGAAAGTGCGCCCCGATAGACGGCGACGCCCAGCATAAATTTGTAACAGGCGTCTTTGACGACGAGAGCAAGGCGAACACGAAGTCTTACCAGGAAGAGATGTTCGAAATAGCCGGGCTGCGTTTTGACGGGGAAGAATACGAGACGAGTATCGTAGAGAAAGCATGGAAGATGCCGCAGGGGAAAATAATAGGGCTCAATACGGGCGGCGCGGCGCGCTGGACGGCGCGTCTCTGGCCAGACGGGCATTGGGCGGCGTTAGCAACGCTACTGAAGAAAAAAGGATACACGCCGCTGCTGCTGGGAGGGGAAGCGGAGGACGAAAAAAACAAAGCTATCGCAAAGAGGACAGGAGCGCTTTATCTCGGGCATTTTCCTTTTGATGAATTCACGTCGCTCGTGCAACGATGCGACGCCGTCGTCACGTGCGTCACGCTTGGGTTGCACGCCGCGATAGGCGCTAAGCGAAAAGTGATTATTCTGAACAACATATTCAATCCCCACGAGTTTGAGCTTTACGGGCGCGGGACGATTCTCGGACCGCCGAAGGCATGCGTCTGCTTCTATAGAAGCACGTGCAGGTACGGCGAAAGCTGCATGAAAAACATAACGCCCGAGAGCGTCGTGAAAGCGCTGGAAGGATTGCTATGAAAATAGACCATCAGATAGGAATAGGCTCGCTGGAGATAACGGACAAGGAAAAGGAGTACGTCATGGACACGCTCAACAAAAAGAGGCTGAGCCACGGACCCTACTTAACGAAGCTGGAAAACTCCGTCGCTTCTTTACACGGTTGCAAGTACGGACTCGCCGTGAATAGTGGCACAAGTGCGCTGCGCATCGCCGTGGCGTGCCTGAAAGAGACGGAAGGCTGGCAAGACGGCGACGAGATACTTGTTCCGGCCGTGACGTTCATCGCCACGTCCAACGTCGTGATAAGCAACGGGCTGACGCCGGTCTTTGTGGACGTGGAGCCGGATTATTACAACATAGACGCGAAAAAGATAGAGGAGAAGATAACGCCGCGGACGAAAGGCATGATAATCGTCCACCAGTTCGGGCTGGCGTGCGATATGGACGCTATAATGAGCATAGTGAAAAAGCACAAGCTGAAAATGATAGAAGATTCGTGCGAAACTATGTTTGTCGGATATAAAGGAAGACCGGTAGGCTCGTTCGGCGACATTTCCTGCTTCTCCACGTATGTGGCGCACATAGTCACGACGGGAGTGGGTGGTCTTGTTGCGACGAACAACCCCGAATATGCAGTGATACTCAAAAGCCTGGCGAACCACGGGCGGGACTCTATATACATAAACATAGACGACGACAGGACGGACGATGAACGGAAGCTTTTTGACATAGTTGAAAGGCGGTTCAAGTTCGTCCGCCTTGGCTACAGTTTCAGAATAACGGAGATGGAAGGGGCGATAGGCGTGGCACAGCTTGAGAGAAGGGAAAACACCATACGAAAAAGGCAGGAAAACGCGCGGTTTTTGAGCGAGGCTCTGGCGGCTTTTTCAAAAGAGTTGCAGTTACCTGCGACGCGCTCTGGCTGCGAACATGCTTTCATGATGTATCCCATCGTCGTGCGAAGCAAACGCTTTACAAAACGCGACATCGTGAATTTTCTGGAGAAGAACAACATAGAAACGCGGGACATGAACCCTCTCATAAACCAGCCTGTTTACGTGAAACTCTTTGGCAACCTTGAAGACCAGTATCCCGTTGCGAAGAGCATAAACGAAAACGGCTTCTATATCGGTTGCCATCAGGAAATAACGCAAGAAGAACGGGATTATATTGCCGGGAAGTTTAGGGAGTTCTTCGCGAGTCTGTAAGGGCACGGGCGCAAAGGTCTTCTGTTCTTGTAATAACCGTACAAAGACGCACAAAGCTGCGTGACGGCTTCGCTTCTAAATATTTATGTCCGATGATATAGCTTAAAAACCTTGACTTATTAGGTGTTGTTATGAAGGCGCTTATAACGGGAGTCACGGGCTTCGTGGGAAGCCATATGGCAGAATTGCTGCTTAAGAAGAATGTTGAGGTCTACGGGACGAAGCGCTGGCGCAGCCCCATGGAGAACGTGGATCACATAAAGAACGACATAAACTTCGTGGAATGCGAGTTGAGGGATTTTTCTTCCGTCAACCACGCGATAAGCGAAGTAAGGCCGGACGTGATTTATCATCTTGCCGCGCAGTCTTATGTGCCGGCAAGCTTCCGGCTGCCCGCTGACACGCTGCACGTCAATATAATAGGAACGTGCAACCTGCTTGAGGCCGTGCGACTGAACAAGCAAACCCCGCTTATTCACATATGCTCTTCTTCTGAAGTATACGGGCAAGTGAGGCCGGACGAAGTGCCGATAAAGGAAACGAATCCGCTCAGGCCGGTATCGCCTTACGGCATAAGCAAAGCAGGGGAAGACTTTCTGGGCCAGCAGTATTATATTTCATATGGGATGAAGACGCTCATAACAAGAATGTTCAGCCACACCGGACCGCGCAGAGGCGACGTTTTTGTCGCTTCTTCCTTTGCGAAACAAATAGCCGAAATCGAGAAAGGCGTAGAGAAAGAGCACGTAATCCACGTTGGAAATCTTGACTCCGTCCGCACGTTTGCCGATGTGCGCGACGCCGTGCGGGCGTATTGGCTTTTGACGGAGAAGTGCAAGCCGGGCGAAGTCTACAACATCGGCGGGACTGAGACGATGACGATACGGGAAATGATGCAAAAACTTTTAAAAATATCCGGGCATGATGATATCGTGGCGAAACAAGACCCGTCGCTGATGAGGCCGAGCGACGTGACGCTGCAGATACCGGACAACACGAAATTCTTCAAAGCCACGGGATGGAAACCGGAAATACCCTTTGAGCAGACGCTGAAAGATTTGCTCAATTACTGGCGCGAGAGGGTATGACGTGCTGCTGAGCATAATTCTTCCCACCCTTAACGAGGCAGGAAATATAACGAAGCTCGTTGACGACATAGAGCTGGTTCTCAAGAAAAGTGGGCTAACGGGAGAACTAATAATCGTTGATGACGACAGCGAGGACGGGACGGCACAGATAACACGAAGCCTCAATAAAAAATACGGCAACATACGCACGCTTGTTCGTACCGTTAGAGACGGCGCGGGCGCGGCGCATTGGTTCGGCTATAAAAATGCGAAGGGCGACATCATCATAGCGATGGAAGCCGATAACTCGTGCGACGCCGGAGATATACCCGTGATTGCTAGGAAGATAAGTAAAGGCTACGATATCGTTGTGGCTTCACGATACGCCAAAGGCGCGAGCACCAACAAGTCGCTGGCGAACAAAGCGATAAGCAGGCTCGGCAACGCATTTATTTCGCTGATAAGCGGCATACCGATAAACGATTTCACTATCGCCTATCGCGGCTTTCGCAGGGAAATAGTGAACAAAATAAACTGCACTGAGAAAGATGGTAATCCTCTACTGATGGAATTCATACTCAAAGCGAAGAACGCAGGTTACGTGAAGATAACGGAAATACCGACGAATTACCGGGAAAGACAGTTCGGCATCAGCAAGAACAAGCTGACGCGCGCAGTGCCGCGGGTGTTTTACGCATGCGTAAGGATAGCGATAATGGGGAAATGATATGCGCAAAGTTCTCATAACGGGATGCAACGGTTACATCGGCTCAAGGCTTGCTAAGTTTCTTACGGCAAACGGGTGTAAAGTCGTCGGGATTGCGCGGCAAAAAGCGGACGCTCCGTTTCCCGTGCGTATCGGCGACATCCGCGACAGCAAATTCGTTTCGTCAGTTATGAAAGAAGAAGGCATTACGGACGCGTTTCACTTGGCTGCCGTGCTGAAAAGTAATGATGCCAATGAGACGTGGGATGTAAACGTGAACGGGACGAAAAGCGTTGCTGCCGCGTTTGAGCAGAGCGACGCGCAGAAAATCGTATTTTCAAGCTCCGGGAAAGTTTACGGTAAAGTAGACGTGATTCCTACGCCCGAGACGCATCCGATGAATACAACGTCGCCGTACGGCCGTTCCAAGGCAGAAGCAGAGAAAGCACTGCGTGGCATGGAAGGAAAGCAAACCGTCATATTACGTCAGACTTACCTTTACGGCAGGGGCATGAACAAGGATTTTCTCGTTCCGACGATAATAAACCACGTGAAAACGTCAAGCGTAGTGACGCTTCGTAACGCGGACGTGAAGCGGGATTTTATTCACGTGGATGATTTACTACAATTGTATTATTTTATCCTCCGAAAGAATATGCCTCAGCTTGAAACGTACAACGTCAGCTGTGGCACGTCCATATCGCTGCGCGAGCTGGCAGAGACGGCGGGAAAACTCATGGGCAAGAACGTGGCAGTAAAGAGCCTTAGAATACGGGAAGAAAACGAAGAAGAACTTCTGGACGTAACGAAAATAAGGGCACTGGGATGGACGCCGGCTGTGAACTACGAAGAAGGATTAAGGCGGTGTTTGTGACGACGTTATTTACATGCCGATAAAACCATGACGTTTCTGCCAGCATTTATGCAATCACTATCAAAGTCATTTCCTTGAACTGACAAATTCGCGTCCAACGCAAGAAAGGTTTGAATAGGACTAGTGTAGTATTGAAATACTGAAGACTCTACTCCAAGACGTGTAACAGCTTTCACATATACCCCAAATCCCTGAGATTCTTCTTGACAAGCTCGTCTTCCGCTTCATTCGCGTTTCCGGTATTTCTTTCCATTTCCGGCGATTTTGAGTGCCTGACTTCTTTATTATCTTTCAGAATCTCCGTCAGCACGCGCCCGTCGCAATCTTCCGGCACAGCGGCGCCGAACATATGCAGTATCGTCGGTGTAATATCAACTATCCGCGCCTTTGCCGGGCTTTCTTTTATGTCGGGGCCGAACGCAGCTATAATCGCATCAGGCGCGAACGTGTGATAGCCCTGCCACGGGCTTTTCTTCACGCTTGAAAACAAGAACGGGGAGAAATCTGTGTTTATCGCGTAATCGCTGTCCATCATGAATACGATGTCCGGCATTGCATCAATGAACGGGCCGGAGTATACTTCGCTTTTCTGCCATACGCCGGTGAAAACCGGTCTATCGTGGTCTTTG
>DATDXW010000062.1:0-8955 GCA_035289125.1 archaeon
AAAACATAAAAAAGAGGACATGGCATTTACGGCCCAGAAGATACTCGAAAGCGAAGTTGTCAAGCTTTGCGACAGGGCGGCTGATCTGGCAGGGACGAAAAATATATGCATAGCCGGCGGCGTGGGACTGAATGTCAAAGCGAACATGCTTCTTGTGGAAAAGGGCTATGACGTATTCGTGTACCCTAACCCCGGGGACAGCGGGCTTGCCGTGGGCACGGCGTTGGAATTTCAGAAAGAGAAAAAGAAAATTGACACGATATATTACGGACCTGAGTATGATTTTATTGCAGGCGAGAAAGTTGATCCGTCGCAAACGGCTGCTACACTGCTTGAAAAAGGCAAGGTCATAGGATGGTTCCAAGGGAAAATGGAATGGGGCCCAAGAGCGCTGGGCAACAGAAGCATACTTGCAGACCCGACAAATGCGAACATGAAAGACATAGTGAACAGGAAGGTCAAGTACAGGGAATCGTGGAGACCTTTCGCGCCTTCAATGCTGGAAGATAAGGCGAATCTGTATATTGAGAACGCGAAAAAATCACCTTACATGATTATAGGATTCAGGGCAAAGAGGGCAGAAGAAATCCCGGCAGTCGTTCATGTGGACGGCACCACGCGGCCGCAGACCGTGAACAGGAACCAGAACAGGAGATACTACGATCTTATCAAGGCATTCAAGATACCCGTGGTCATGAACACGTCCTTCAATCTTGCGGGCGAGCCGATAGTATGCACTCCGCAGGATGCCGTGAATACTTTCAGAAAATCGGGCTTGGACGCCTTGATAATAAACGACAGGCTGCTTGAAAAGTAAAAAATTATTCCAGTTCCTTGAGCATCTGCTTCATTCTGTGGATGTAAGTGTGCTTCTGAACGGCTTTCTTCCTTGCCCTTTGCGCCATTATTTTCCGTTCTTTTTCGTTGTGCAGGTAATAGTCTACAAGTTTCAGCAGTTCGTTTTTCGTCGAATAAGACGCCATCTCGTTCTTCGCGTAGAAGAGGCGCAGATCCGGCTTGTCGTCCACGATCATGAATGCGCCGCATGCCGGCGCCTCGAAAGCGCGCATGGTCAGGCTTCCCATGGACTGCTCCTGGTGAGTGCCTATTGCTATCTTGGAGGCACTGAACACGCGGGCCATGTCAAGGCCGTTGGCAGGGCGCATCATGGCGCATTTTTTCAGAGCTTCGGTTTCACAGTTCTGCCATTCGTTGCCCCATATCTTCATCCCGAATTTTTCCATGCCCGAAAGCAGGGATTCCCTTTCCGGATAATAAGTGCCTATGAAGCACACGTTGCTCCCGAAGACTTCGCGTTCCGCCTGAGAAAGCTCCACGGGCCTGTGGATTTCCGGGTCGCAGCCAAAGGGCAGAAATCTGGCGTTTGGGAATCCCAGAGACCGGAGTCGTTTTTCCATGTCGCGGACAGGAGTGAAGAAAGAATCATAGAGCTTTATGCTTTTGACGACTTTTGACGAGGAGTACAACGGATGGAAAGGTGAATCCATGCACCAATTCGCGGTCCTGATGCCGCGTTTTTTCAGCGATCCGATGGTGGATGGCTCGAGCACCTCGCCTTTTAGAACAAGGACTATATCTGGCTTTTCGTTTTTTGCGAGTGAAAGGAGCCTCCTATTAGGCAGGGCATCGGCCAGCAGCTTGGAAACGGCGTGGCCCGGCATGCCGTATCTATGGGCGGTGGCGAGATAATCATGCGGAATCACGTCGTGGCCGAGCTTGGCCAATGCCCGCATGCAATACTCTCCCAGAGACCACGGCGCCTCGGAATGGGAAACGATTATGCGCATTATTAATCGCATGCTGCCATCCTTTTAAACTTTACACTATAACCAGAAAAATGGAAGACCGGAAATACATACTATTGGCTTTACTTTATGCATTGCTGCTTTTTCCGGGGCATTACGCATATAAGCTTGCGGCATTGCCGGAAAACACAGTTCTGATTGCGGATACGGATGGAACCTATCTGGGAACCGTGAAATCGGCGCTGTGGGGGCTTGCCACGCCGTGGCCAGGGCCCGACGTAAGCATTTTTACGGACGTGACGCTCGGATCGGCGTTTGCGTTTCTTCCTGTCACTGCAGTATGGCTTGCCACGGGCATTGATCCGTGGATCGTCATGATATTACTCAACGCGCTCTTTACTTTTGCATATTTAGCGATAATATTGAAAATCATGCAGCGTTTGCTTCCCGGCGGGGAATGGAAGTATGCGTTTCCCATTCTGCTCTTCGCCAACGGCATCGGCGGGTTGTTGTATTTTCCGCTAAGCACGCTTGGCAGGTTTACTGAAGCCGGGCTGGGCAATCTTTTCTGGGGATGGATGACAAGTGCGGCGCTTTACCAGACCTTTACGCTTTTCACAGGCTACGCTGCATTCCTTGCGTTACTTGAAGGTAGAAACCGCACAACTACGACATTGATGTTTCTTACATTCCTTGTTTATCCTATTGCAGGCGTGCTTTTCTCCTGCATGATAATTGCATACTCGTTGTTTACTGGCAGCCTGCGCGTTTCATTGAAGGTCGTTGCGCCCTCACTGGCTGCGCTTCTTCCATGGATGTATTTTATTTCCATGAACGTAGTGCCTTACTTGAAGCTCTCTGCTTTTTATGCGACGCCTATACTTGCACCGGAAGCCTTCATACTGACGGTTCTCATAAATTCCGGCATTGCCGTTCTTTTGGCAGGATATGCTGTTTCGCGCAAAGGGTTTTTCGGCGAAGGACACAGGAAGTTCCTTTGTGAATGGGCAGCCGCGCTGCTGGCAGGCATATTTCTTCAGGCAGCGATCAAGGGCATAGACGTCTCGAAGCTGCTTGTGATGTACTGGGTTCCGTTGTCCATGATGGCAGGCATAGGCTTGGTCGGCGTAGCATCAAGGCTGAAAATCCGTCCGGAATTTGCGTTCATGGCAGTCGTGGCCCTGTCACTGCCGTCGTTTGCGCTTTTCTGGGGGCATAACGGGGCGGTTGTCACGTCTACGATGGACCGCGATGTTTACGAATCGCTTCTTTTCCTCCGCTCCCAGTCCCAAGGCACTGTGCTTGCAGAGCCCGGCATAGGCAGATATGTGCCTTATATCGCGGAAAAAAGATCTTTGACCGGCGCGCCTTTGCCGGATCCCGGGGCGCTTGCAGCGTACGACGAATTTCTTTCCGGTAACTATGGCATACTGCAAGAACGGAATATCAGCTATATAGTGATGCAGGGCAGCCATGCCGGCAGCGTTGCAGAAAGAATATATTCATCGGGCAACGTTTCAGTTTATCGTGTTAAGGAAATCGTATAGTTTTTTTCTAAGAATACTGAAATCGTAGATTTTTTCCGCCCTTTCCCGGGCTCTGCGCCCCAGTTCGCGCCTAAGTAAGGGGCTCCTCTGAAGAGCCTTTATTTTTGTTATGAAGTCCTGCGAGTCTGCTGCAAGCATCCCGCATCTGCCGTTATCAAGGTCGGTTATATTCTCCCCTATGCGCGTGGCAACAATTGCCCTGCCCATGGACATGAATTCTTTCATCTTCACGGAGCTTCTCGTTTGCGAAGTGAAGAAATCGCCGAACGGCACTAGGCATATGTCCATCATCGCTATGTATTTTGGCACCTCTTCGTGCTTCACGTAATCCACGAAACGAAATCTGGGGCTCAGCCCGCGCGCCTTCACATATTTCTTGAAATCACGGACGCCCTTTCCATAGCCCACAACGAGGAAGTCGGCATCCTTTATCCGCCCCGCCATCTCCGCCATTTCCTGATAAGCAAACTTTTTGCCCATCTTGCCGACATATCCAATTATGCCCACGACAAACCCGGGTTTCTTTGCGTTCCCGCGGTCTGCGAACTTTATGGTGTCCACGCCGTTGGGAAGGTAAAGGACGTTTTTCCGCCCCTTCATGGCAACGGCGATTTCTTCTAGTTTTCTGCTGACGACCACGACCTTGTCAGCGATCTTCAGGCACTTCAGTTCCCAGTAATGCGGGCTTAGGATTGACGGCCTCTGCTTGGTAAAGTCCATGAAGGCGTCGTCCCAGTCCGCGATAAGTATGTTGCCTTTGAGCTTCTTGACGATGATTGCGGGAATTGCGGAAGCGGCGAGAGGTGCGGAGGCGTAAATTACTTCATTGGCGGTTATCGTCAGAAGGGAAACAACTGCTTGCCTTGCAATCATGACGATCTTCATCGGAAAGAATGACGGCCACCACGGCTGGATTATTTTTTTTGCCCTTTCCGCAAAGAGCCCTGACAACCTTATGGAAGTCGCGTATTTTTCCGGCAGAGCGTAAATGACCGCAACATTTCTCATGGTCATACACCCCCAAAACATATGGAACTCCTGTTTGAGTTCCACCGCTTCCTGTACCATTCCACGGTTTCCTGCAGCCCGTTCTCGATGGAATACAGGGATTTCCAGCCCAGAAGTTTTAGGGCTTTAGTGCTGTCCGAATGCATCTGCCATATCTCGTTGTCCCTGTAAGGCAAAGATGCTTCGACGTTTATTGGGTTGCTCATCATGGAAAGTATGTTGGCAACTACGTCTTTTATGGCAACACCCTTTCCGCAGCCCACGTTGATTATCTCGCCTGTGGCCTTTTCCGCCGTTGCTGCAATGAGGGCCCTGACTATGTCTTTTACATAATTGAATTCCCTTGTCTGCTCGCCTTTGGTCATGCGGAACGTTTGCTTTTTCAGGCACGAGACTATGAGTTCAGGTATTATCCTGTTGGGGGTCTGCCATGGGCCGTAGATGTTGAAGAGTCTTAATACTGCCGCAGGAAAACCGTAAGTGTCGTGATAAAGCATGCAATAGTGCTCCCCTGCCAGCTTGCCTACGGAATAGGGTGAAGTCGGCCTTGGCACCATGTCTTCCCTGAAGGGCGCCTTGTTCGCAGAACCGTATACTTCGGAGCTGGAAGCATATACGAAGCTCTTTACGCCAATATTTTCCAGTGATTCGAGAAGGGAAAGGGTGCCAAAGACGTTGGATTCCATGCTCGTGCGAAGGAAGCTTTTCTCCCTGTACGGCAGCGTGAAAGCGCCGAGATGAAATACGGTATCCGGTTCAAAATCCTTTACCGCAGCCTTGAGTGCGGGATCAGTCAACCCCATTTTCTGTACACGCAGGCTTCCTGGTATGTCCATTATCCTTTCTTCGGACTTGCCTTCGTCGAGTATCAGTATCTCAGCCGTGCCGGTAAGCTCACGCGCAAGATGGCTTCCGAGAAAGCCGAGCCCGCCGGTTATAAGAACCCTATCCATTTCCGGCACCCGCGTAATTCCTGTACCATACTATCGTTTTCTCCAGCGAATCTTCAAAGGCAAAGACCGGCTTCCATCCGAGCATCTTGAGCGCTTTATCACTGGAAAGATACTGCGAATGGATTTCGCCTTTTATCGGTATTCCTTTGACTATCGGTTCGCCTTTCATGCCTGCTGTATTCATCATCGTTTTTACAAGATCATAAACAGTCATCGGCTTTGAGGAGCCGAAATTGAACGCCTCGCCGGCAACATCATCAATTTTCTCTATTATTTTCATGTATGCCCGTACGGCATCTTCCACGTATATGTACTGTCTCACAGGCGTTCCGTCACTTCTTATTACCGGCGCTTCGTTCCGCGCTATAGACATGGCAGCGGAAGGCACTATGCGGCTGATGTTCATGTCTCCGCCTCCAAAGATATTGGCGAGCCTCGTTATGACCACGGGCAATCCGTATGTGTTATGATATGCCTGAGCTATAAGATCGGCGCATGACTTGGAAACGTCGTAAGGATGAAGACCCCTAAGCGGCGTTTCTTCGGTATACGGCAATATCTTCTGACGGCCGTACGCCTTGTCGCTGGACGCCAATATCACTTTCACGCCCAGAAGCCGTGCGCATTCTAGGACGTTATACGTGCCACGAATGTTCGTTTCCATGGTTTCTACGGGGGTTTTGTTTGCCTCCGAAACTATAGTCTGGGCGGCAAGATGCACGCAGATGCGTATCCCGTTTTTTTTCATGGTTTTTTTCACGAATGCCAAGTCCCGGACATCGCCTTTTATAGCCTTTGCAAGTCCGGGATCAAAGACAGTGCCAGGGTTATCCTTGTCAAACAGGGCAAAGACTTTGAAACCCTTGGAAGCCAATGCGTTGGACAGCCATGATCCGAGGAAGCCGTTGCCGCCGGTCACAAGAATATTCAAGCCTTCCATACTTTCCATTCCGCCTTGCCCTTGCTCCAAAGATCGTTAAGCATTATATTGTCCTGGTGAGTATTCATGCTTGCCCAGAAGCCGTCGTGCCTGAAGGCATAAAGCCTGCCCATGGCGGCTATTCTTGGAAGAATGTCTTTTTCCAAGTCTTCTCCGTCTTTCATCATGTCAAGCACAGACTTGTCCACTACAAAGAACCCGCCGTTGATGTAATGGTCAAGCACGGGCTTTTCCTTGAAATCAGTTATTTTTCCGGTGCTGTCTATTTTTATTATGCCGTAAGGTGACACGAGCCTCACTGCCGTTACAGTCACCAACGCATTATTTTTTTTATGGAATGCATAAAGGTCTTGCACGTTCACCGTAGAGAGGTCGTCTCCGTAAGCCAGAAAGAAAACGTCTCGTTTGATGAATTGCGCGACTTTTTTCAGCCTTCCGGCTTTTGACGTTTCTTCCCCTGTATCCACGAGTTTTATGTCCCATTTGCTGTTCCTAAAATAATCCTCTACGGCATCCTTTCTATAGCCGAGGCAGGCAATGAATTCGTTGTGGCCAAAATGCGAGAAATATTTCATCAGGTGCTCCATGATAGGCATCTCGCCGACGTTCATCATTGGCTTGGGCACATTCTCGGTGTGCGGCCGCATCCTCATGCCCTTGCCGCCGCACAGCATAACGACTTCCATAAGTAAAGGTAATAATAAGCCTTTTATAGTTCTCCAAGGAAACAGGCAAGGTATTACTTCCTTGGGAACTATATGTGAACCCTGTAAATCATATCCGGAATCTTTACAGGGTTAACTATAATGCCTAACGCGAAGAACAGAATCGTAGAGATTTTCAAGCCCGGCAGCCTGCGCCTGGTCGTTGAATTCTTTCATGATTTTCCGGTTTGCGGCCCGGCCGAAAGCCGTTCTTTTTTTGATGTCCCGCGCAAGCTCCTCCATCCGCCCGGCCAGTTTCGCCACGTCCTTTTCAGGAACGAGATAGCCCGTCTTTCCATCAGTGATTATTTCTGGAATGTCACTGTGGAGCGTGGATATGCACGGCAGGGAAAGTGTTGATGCTTCCATGAGCGTAACAGGCGTGCCTTCCATGTCTCCGTCTGACGCGGTAATGCTGGGAAGCACAAAGATGTCCGCGGAAAGCATTTCGTTCCTAACAATGCCTCTGGGATCGGGCGAAGAAAAATTGTCTATGAATTTTATGTCAGGATGCCCGGCTGCCATGCTTTTCAGCCGGCCTGCCAGCGGACCGTTGCCAACCAGTCTTAGTTCGCATTTCACGTTTTTTCTTACTTCAAGGAACGCCTTTATTGCGTATTCAAGGCCTTTCTTTTCCACGAACCTTGCAACTGCAAGGAAAATTATTTTGGCTTTCTTTTTCCTCTGAACGTATTTTTCATTTTTGACTCCGATATGATGAATCCTTATTTTTTCCTCAGGGCAACCGAGGGAAACAAGGCGTTCTTTCATCCGGCTGCCGAGCGCCAGAAAAAGCTCACCTTCGTTGAATAGTGCCCGGTACACATCAGGTTTTTTTCGCGGGAAACTGTAGCAGTCATATCCGTAGAATGACGTGACCATGGGAATTCCCGCCCGCTTCTTCACGCCTAAAATGGCCCGGCCGGCTATTCCAAAATGAGAATGCAGAATTCCTATGTCTTCGCGTTGTATTGCGTTTTGCATGGTTTTTGAAGTTCCGAAAAGTCTGAATGCAATTCTTTCGGCTGTATTGAGCGAATATACTTTCGCTTCAGGGGAGCATTGCGCAACTTCAGCAGCGAGAACAACGGGAGTGTATCGCTTCGCGTTTTTCACCTGCGAATATATGAAAGTCTCTGAAGGATTCAGCCACTTATACACGAAATGGCCGGCTTTCAATTTTTACCACCGGCTTTTATATCGTTTGCAGGAGGCGCTATTATGGTGCCTTGCAGGGCAGTCTTTTCGGCTTTGATGTAGGATTCCATGTCGCCTATATCTATCCAGAATGGAAGCTTGGTTACGAAGGCCGCGAGCTTCCTGCTTTTTACCAGAGCCGGAAACGCAGATCTTTCCACTTTCTCTTTGCCTTCAGGCAAAACCCCGTAAACTTCCGAAAGTTCCAGAACGTAATATCCAGTATTTGCCAGATTGGAGCCGGACGAAGCGGGTTTTTCCACGAAGCTTTTTACAATGTCGCATCCCGACATTTTTTCCACTTCCGCGATTCCGAATCTGGATACGTCCCCTTTCGGGACTTCAAAGAGCGCTACAGTGGCGGCTGTTCCAGTCTTCATTCTACAGGCATCGTGGTATTTCAGCATACCGGCGATGTCTATCTCCGTCATGTTATCGCCGTATGCAACAACTATTTTTTGGCCGTGCAGGCGGGCTTTGTCTATTATATGACGCAGGTCACCGCCTGTTTCCCTCTGGGGCGTCTTGATTATCTTTATAAGTCCCGCGAATTCCTTGATGTGCTTCACGTAGTTTTCTATGCTTTTCGCGTGGCTTGCCGATATGTTTTTTTCGTCGGCATCGTCTTCATCCGAGCCGTCAGAAATGCCCAGAAATATTTCGTCAATGCTGGCGCATTTCGACAGGTTTGTGACGGCCCAGTTCATCACAGGGACGCCTTTTACCGGTATGAGAGGCTTGGGTATGCCGTACGTAAGAGGCCTCAGCCTCGTGCCTTTTCCCGCAGCAAGTATTATTGCCTTCATGAAATCACCAGCAGATGCCCTCAAAGCCTTTTAC
>DATDXW010000063.1:0-18043 GCA_035289125.1 archaeon
CTGCCTTGTACAGGTGGCACGACATGCAAATACGACAGCGGCGGCGGATTGGGATGCTTTGCCTCAACGACGATAGGCGGAATCGGAGGCACAACGCCGGTTCCCGCGTTGCCTACGACGACCACAATTATGGTTGGAAAGCCTGATCTTGTTGTAAGCGATATAGCGCTTGTTAATGTTAGTATACCTTTTGGCTTCAAGGAAACTGATATAGTTTATGTAACAGTGAACGTGACCGTGAAAAATATAGGAACGGCAGGTGCAGAAAAATCTTTAACCAGTATTAATATATCGTCAATGGGTGACGCTACTACCAGAACAATACGTATATGGAATGCACGACGTCGTTGTCGTCGCCGAGGAGGGCGTGTAGCAGTAAGGAGCCGCGCCCGCGTACTGGCAGGTCGCTCCCGACGGGCAGGACACGCCACTGCCCCACTCCAGGCACGAGTCGCTATCGTAATTGCCGCACGTCCTTATCGCGTCTGTGCCTGAGCAGTAAGCCGCCCCTGCTGAACATTCATTCGTGCACGACGGCGCGGTCGTGGTTGTCGCTCCTGCGCACTCGCTGCTGGCGACGCACGAGCCGTAGTCGCTGTCATCCGAATAAACGCATACCTCGCTGGCGGCGCAGGACGTGAAAGTGTAGCCGTTGAAGCACGTCCCGCCGCACGTTACGTGAGCGGCTGGTTCTGAGACGATTCCTTTGATGAATGATTGGATGTCCGTGAAGAGCGATGCCGATGAAATTGCGGAGAGCAATATTATTACCAATACAGCAGTTCGCACATATGTATATCGTAGTGATTGTATTTAAAAATAAAAATCACATGAAATTCCCGAATTCTCGCTGCGTTCCTTTTTCGCAACGCCGGCAGTTCACAGCTTCTTTATCCGCCCGGGCTTCGGTTCAAAGCACGAGCCTTCGTCCAGAAGCTCCTGCACCACCGCGTCTATCGCGTCTTCGCCCAGTCCGGACTTTGCGATTATCGTGGCATACTCGCACCCATCGCCCGCGTCGTTTTCCGCTATTATCTTGAGCAGGGCGTCCTTCGGCAATTCTTTTTCCTCGTCCGACGGCATCGATACGATTATTGCCTCCGTTTCTTCCGGTTCCATGCCATAGCGTTCCTGCATTATTTTTTTCAGCTCGTCCGCGTCGGCCGTGTTTTTCTGGTTCTCTATGACAACGCGCCTTTTTTCATCAATAATCTTACGTTGCACGCGCAGCTCTGCCATCCGCAATATTTCAGCGTTCGGGTCGTCCTGCTTGGCAACGACTTCCGGATTTATATAAATCTCGCCCTGATATTCCTTCACCTTGCCGATGATGTCCACGACGTCGCCGTGCGATGTGCTCTCGAAGAAGGACGACGAAAAAGCCTTGGAGCGAATCGTATCTGTGCCGTCATCCAGCGTCACGGAAGAGAACTTTCCGCTCTCGGCAACGAACTTATCTACGACTATGGCCATTATTCTCACGCGCGACAGCCTCATGCCGTCCGGGCTCACAATGTAGCTCGGGTTGAATCCTTCCTGCTTCACGAACTTCCCTTTCGTCACGTCCGCAATGCACGACTTTACCGCAGTCAGCCTTTTGTTCTCCATACGAATCTATCACCCTAAACCTTTTTAATGAAGCCGTGGCGGACTTCAAACAGCGAGCCGTCCGCTTTCATTTTGTCTATTATCTCCTCGGCGTTTGCCACGCCCTGCTCCTCGGCTGCGGCTTTCACATCTTCCAGAGGAATATCCTTCATCTTCTTCTGCAGGGAATCTATTATGTCCGTTATCACGTGTATCTTCCTTCTCTTCGTGGAGGACACACCCGACTCGGTTAGGTCTATGTCAAACTTGCCCGATTCGTAGTCCCATCCCAGCTGCGAAAGCGAATATTTCATCAGCCTTATCGAGCGTTCCGCATCCCGCGCCGACATTTTGCTCGAGAGACTTATCTTTGCCGATGCCTCGGCCAAGCGCAGCAGCGCTTCATACTGGCGTAGCGTTATCCCAACAGGCGCGTTCTCCCCTGCGCCTGCGGGATTGCGCATCTCCACATAGAATGCCTTCAGCGTGTCGGACGACTCTTTGGTAAGCTCCACGCTCGTTATCTTCTGCTTGGCATAGGCTATGTATTTTTTAAGAAGACTGCTGGCTATCGCCGGCTCCACCATCTCCGGGGTTATCCGCGACATCGCTATGTGCTCTGCCAGTCTTTCGTCCACATTCCTGTCAGGCCTGTCCAGCAGCGCGAACTTGAGGTCAAACCGTGACAGCAGCGTTTCCGGAATCTGTATCTGCTCTATTATCGGCGTGTATCTGTCAAAGCGGCTCAGCTTCGGGTTCGCGCCCGCCAGCACAGCGGTCTGCGCAGGTAGCGTGGCAACAATAGACGCTTTCGCAATGCTAATCGTTTCCACGCTCATCGCCTCGTGCATCGCTATCTGGTCGTCGCGGCTCATCTTGTCAAACTCGTCTATGGCTATCACAGACTTATTTGCAAGTATAAGCGCTCCCGCCTCAAGCAGCCATCCTCCCATTATCTCATCCTTTCTCACAGTTGCAGTGAGGCCAGCGCCGGTGACGCCTGAGCCCGACACGTAACGACCGCGCGGCATCAGGTCGGATACGAATTTAAGAAGCATGCTGTTATGAACGACAATATTATTGGTCATGAAAGTTTCGTTCCCATCGACAGACAGGTCGTAAACGTACTTTTCTGCGGATGGCATCTCCTCGGCAGAGATGACCTCGTCCCATACGATACTGCTTCCCAGTATTTTCAGAATTTTTCGTATATTAGCCATGGCTCTTTCGTTTTTTTGAAGTTCGGCTTCGTTCGAAAGCATCGCGGCTGCCCTTTCCAGCTTGCGCCTGCCTATTTTGCCCCTGCTTTTTACCGTTCTCATCATGGCTGCGAATGCCCTGCGTCTGTTACAGTCTGCGTGTTTTTTTTCGGAATATCCAAGTTCCCGTACAGTATCATAAAGAAGCTTGGTGCAAGGCAGACTGTCCATAGCGTCCTTTTCGGAAAACCGTCCTATAACCGGCGCGGGCTTCCCGACCAGTTTTATTTTCCCGAGAAGCCTGCTGGCATTGTTTCCGAGCGCGGTCACTTCGTATTTGACGCGTTTCTCTCCTTTGTAAACGTAGTAACCCTTCCGGAGAAGTGCAAAAACTCCTGTCAGGGACAGCAACTCTATAATGCCATGGGCAAGATGAGGGCTGATTGTAGTCAGCCCTATTTTGAGGTTCCCTTTGGTCATGCCCTTTGACGGCTTCGCGTTTACGAAAGAACCGTCGCCGGAAAACACCCCCGAGAGAACCCCCAGAATGAAATCAGCCGGCGCAAAAAAACAGAAATCTGGAACGCATTTCCTCACGGCTCCGGAACCCTTTCCGAAGCCCGTCTTCTCTGTCGCGTAGCAATGCCTTTTCATGAATTCAACAAGTCTTCTGGAATGGATTGAAATCCCGGCGTCGTTTTCTGACGGCTTGAGCCCGATGGATTCGGCGAATCTGCTGACAGGCGCTTTGCGCTCCTTATTCATAGACGATATGCTCACATAGGCATCGCCTGGCATGCTTCCTTCCGCAAGGAACATGCCCACGAAGAATCCGAAATCCCGGTCTAATTTTATCTCCGGTGGCAGGACGCTGAAGTTTGTCTTTTTGAATTGGTCCCCGGTCTGGACGCGTGTAACCATCGTTTTGTGCGCGCCAAGTGGCACAGGAAGGAAGCACCCCTTTCCCAACTCTTCGCCGGCAACCGGTATTATGTCTCCATTGGGGTCCATCTTGACAAAGCTGTGGTCCTTCGTTGCAATGACTTCTCTGCCGCTTCTTGTTCTTACTTTCAGAAGCGATTTCGGAGACTCGTGGCGGATGAACGCAGAAACAGCCTTCCATTCAATCTCATGTGTTCTCGGGTTTATGGACGCGACCTTTATGCCGAACCTGTTTTCGAAGCATACCTCGGAATCGTTTATCCGGACAACACGCCCTTCTCTGAGCACATCGTCTACCAGTTTCCCTATATCAGTGAATTCAGGTCCTTTATCAGAATTATGAAGTATTTTGCTTTGCCCTACCAAACTTTTTCCCACGCCCGGGTCTCCCGTCAGCAGAATGTGCACGTTGCCCCGGACGCGCGACCCGTCCGCCAGCACATGCGGCACCCCGCCGAAAAGTTGCATCACTATCGCTTCCTTTATTTCCTTGAACCCGTAGATACCCGGCGCGACGGAAGCCACAAGCTTGTCGTAAATGTTCGGGTCTGCCGCCATGTCCTTTATTATCTGCTCGTCTTCCGGCGTGATTTCCATGTCCTCGAACTCGGTCTCGGAGAATTCAAGGTGCACTGCCTCAAGCATCATGTCCATCTTCGTGCTCAGCTTCCCCTTTATCCTCTTCGGGACTTCCTTGAGTATTCCAACTATCTTCAGGCGATTGCCCGGATCCGTCATCTTCTGCATCTTTGGCGTCGTCAGGTCTTCCTTTATTACCACGGCTATTTCTCCCGGTTGCTCGCCTTCCGTGACCTCGAAAGGCTCTACGCCCGTCAGCCACCGCACATCGTACATCTTTTTTCCAATAACGTCAAAGTCCCCGCGCCTGCCGCAGCCCGATTCGGTAAAAGGCGGCCCGCACAGCGCAGGCTTCTGGATGATGTTAGATTCCTGTTTTACCACCATCTTCGCATGGCAGTCCGGACATTCAAAAATCACTTCGTATATCTGCGGCTTCACTTCCGTCGCCGACTTTATCACGGCGTCAATGCACCACATTCTTCCCATATGTTTCGCACGAAGATTTCTTATTCGTATATTACGCCGCTCGGGTAAGTTTTTTATTCTCACGTTCACGGGCGCCTCGCCTATGCGTTTTGCCG
This sequence comes from archaeon, assembly GCA_035289125.1. GTDB lineage: Archaea > Aenigmatarchaeota > Aenigmatarchaeia > GW2011-AR5 > GW2011-AR5 > JACQID01. Next base: position 4,892 of record DATDXW010000063.1, read on the forward strand.
CCTCGCGCATGGCTCCAAGCACGTCATCCGGATTCTCCAGCAGCATCTCGCCCGTTATCGGGTCATAGCGGTCAAAAACCGAAAAGTCCAGCACCAGCGCGCTTTCCCCGTTCACAGCTTTGTATATGTCCGCTGAGCAGTTTTCATAAAGAAATTCGTATATTTTTGTCGTTATCTCTTCAGAAATCATGCGATAATAATCTTCTGAATATTTTTATACGGCGTTCCAGAGGAAGCGGAGGTCAAAGTAACGGTTACTTCGGCAGTTTCACTTTCAGTTCTCGCAACTTTTTCTCAAGCTTCTCAACGGCATCATTAACCTGCAACAGGCTTTTTGCCCCGGCGCACACCACACGGCCCGACGAGAAAAGAAGAAAAGCTACTTTCGGATCGGCTATCCTGTAGACGAGCCCCGGAAACTGCTCCGGCTCGTACTCGCTGTCTTCCAGTTGGAACGCCAGTTGGTCTAAATTTAACTCGGCGCCCAAGTCTATCGCTACGACGATGTTCTCTATCTTGACCTTTATCTTCGTTTCGTCCACGCGGATGCCTATCTTCTTGATTTTTTTTACGACTATCTGCAACGCTTCCTTTGCCGCACTAGTGCTGCGGGCGCCGACACATATTATCTTTCCCGAGCGGAAAATGAGCGTCGCGACTTTTGGATTGTCCAGACGGTAGACGAGCCCCGGAAACTGCTCCGGTTCGTACTCGGACGCTTCCATTGTCGCCAGAAGCTTGTCCAGAGATATAACCTTGTCGATTGCTGTTGAAGCGACGACGTTTTCGACTTTTATTTTAACCGCCATGAGAATCACATGAGATTTAAATGTAATATCAAATAGAGTATTTAAATATCTAAATTCCACCTTATATAGCATAACACGGGAATCCGCAAAGAACTTCATGGAAGTTCTTTGAGAACTCAAATAGCTCCAAGCTATTTGCAGTTTTCAATATTTAAATAGTGTTATCAGATGTGATCGCATTGCTTTACAGGGACGTTATTGAAGTGGAAGTTGCCGGTGGCGTGAGCTGGCATGACGTGACGGACGGGATAAACAGCGCTTTGCAGAAGAGCGGAATACAGGAAGGCCTTTGCACGATTTTCACGGATGCGCATTCGTCAGGCATTCTGGTGAGCAGCGGCAACCGCCTTCTTATGGAGGATTTTAAGAATCATTTTCAGTCGGTCAGCGAAAAAAAGCTTTACGCATCCCCGCGTGACGCGTTCGTGCACATCCGTGCCTCAATGCTTCCGCGCAGCGTCAGCATTCCCATATCCGGCAGCGCGCTTCATCTTAAGAATCGCGTGTTCCTGTGGGATTTCGGTTCTGCTGGAAAGCGCGAGTTGGTGCTTACCGTGCACTTCTGAACCATTCGGCGAATTTGCGCGTAGCCTGCCCGCGATGGGATATTTTGTTCTTCTCCTCGCGGCTAACGAAAGACAGCGGCACGTTGCCGCCCTGCGGGATGAATATTTTTTCGTATGGCACGTTCGCGTCTGCGTTACCTGCAGGCATTTCCGCTATCCGTCCCTGCATCTCACCAGCGAAAAGTTTTTCCTGTTTCCCGTTCGTGTAGCATATTACAGTTCTGACAGTTGCGTCGCGCTTCTTTCCTTCCAGCTTTTTCAGTATTCCGTCAAAGCCGATGTCAAGGAAAACACGTTTCGCCCGCGCGCCCGGAAAATTTTCGTATGCTGAAAAGAATATGCCCGTGTCTTCCGTTATGAGCGGCTTTTTTATTTTCACGTAAGCCTGTCGTGCTTTCTCTCGTGCTATTTCTTCCAGCGTCTCCCCGCGCTCGTCGCATTCCACGTGCGCCATCTCGCTGGAGATGCCAAGCGTTTTCAGCACCGCCGAGATTTCTTCGTATTTGCTCTTGTTTGTCGTTGCTATTATGACGGGCATGATTATTATCACGGGTATCGTTTTATCTCTTCTGCTACCAACTGTTCTACGGGTATCACGGACAGCGCGGAATCAACGGTGTTGCACGCAAAGAACTTCGTGGCTTCCTTCGAGACGTCAAATATGCCGCGTTGCGTTATCGGATGCACGACCGCGCAATATATCTCGTTCATGCCGTGCTTTTTGGCTATTTTTACGGCATTGAGCATAGTTCTGCCCGAGCTTACTATGTCGTCCACGATTATCGCGCGATTCCCCTGCGGCACATCGCCTGCTCGCGTTTCTATCTCCCCCGTCTCCCTGTCCCTTTTCTTGCGTAGGACGCAAAGCGCCCCTCCTATTTCTTCCGCGACTATGCGCGCCCCCCTTTCCGCTTTCTCGTCCGGTGCAATTATCACGCTTTCTTTCATCCCGAGCGAATGGAAGTATTTGCCTATGGCCCTGAATCCGCTCACGTTCACGATAGCGTTAAAATCGTTCTGCGTGTGGCTTTCCACGACGTAAATGCGCCGCGCCCCGGCGAATTTAAGTATGTCAACGACGTACTGGGCGGAAAACGGCTCGCCCTGGCGGAACGATTTGTCTTGCCGCGAATAGACGAAGTACGGCATGACGACTTCCACGCTTTTCGCCCCCATGTCCCGGAGCGTCATTATCTCGAAAAGAACTTCCACCAGATACGCATTCGGGTCGGTGGGCACTTTCATCCGCTCCGCTATTATGACGCGATTGTGCAATTTTTCCGCAAGAATTCGCGGGCGAACTTCAAAGTCCGGAAACACGGTCTTCTCTATCCGTTCAAAATCCGCCCCGAGAAATCGTGCAAGCGATTCACCGAAGGAATCGGAGCCGAACACCTGCATATCAGGGCCCCCTGAACCCGCATTTGCAGTCGTAAGGTGCGTTCCTCTTCCGGCACCTGTAGCATCTTGCTATTTCCCCTTCCATGCAGAATGGGCAGGTAAATTGCGTGAATTTGTCCTCCGACACGAGGTTCGTGTGGCATGATGTGCATTTCATATTAGTCAAACATAACTGAATACAATCTTTTTAACTGTATTGGGGGCCCTTATGGCGCACTTTCTCCACTTTCGCAGACCTCGGGAAAATGGTTTATATGCCATTATACACTCTTGTCTATGATAATAGCAGATAAAAAAGAAATTCTGAAGCTCTATAAAAACAAAAAGCTGGGCGAATACAATATACGTAGAAGAGCTTACAGGTTGCCAATCAAAGGTAGTAAAGATTTGGCGGGAATAGTAGGAGATGTGCTTACGGACGGTCATATAAGTAAAGGAATGGTCATGTATTTTTCAAAATATGAAGATGAGATTTAGGACTTCGTTTTAAGGATAGGCAAGGTATTCGGTGTCAGATACGACATACGGCACATAATCACGACTCCATCAGTCATGATGGCGGTGGTGTTTGATAGAACGCTCGTGAGAATACTGAAAATATGCGGAGTTCCTGCGGGAAGAAAAGTCGTGCAAGAATATGGCGTGCCGGATTGGATAAAAAATTCCAGGTAAATGTGTCAAGGCAGAATTTTTGAACAGGTTATTCAGCAACGACGGATCTGTGGCATTCAACGGAAAGAGAATACGAGTCGCTTTTTGTCGGTCCAAACGCGAAGAGCAGATAGCGTTAGGATTGAGATATATGAACGAAATAAAGAGTATGTTATTGCTGTTCGGAATCAGGTCGTCAAATATTTACAGATCCAAAAACAGACACAACAAACACGGTTATACAAGTATAGCTTTAAATTTCGAGATTCGCGGCACTCGGAAAAACATGGATGATGTGAGGAGTTTTCAGAAATTCATAGGATTTAGTAATACACGGAAAAGAAAGAGACTTAAAGATGCTATATTAACTCTTTCAAGGTCCAAGCCCTCGTAGCCGATTTACGGAGTCGGAAATCGGCGGGGATAGTCTAGCTTGGATAGGACGAAAGCTTGCGGAATTCCGTCGTATGATAATATGGCATCGACTTGCAAAGCAAGGGGATGGAATTGTAAATAGCTTTAGACCCGGGTTCGAATCCCGGCGGGGGCATGATTCGAACCCTTGCAGAATCTCAGTGGAGGTATATTGTGAAATACTCATTCATAATACCGACGAAGAATGAAGCTCGCTACCTGAAAGGCTGCATAGATTCAATAAGGGCGCAGAGCGTTAGCGACTGGGAAATGGTAGTAGTGGACAGCTACAGTACGGACGGAACGGAGGACATTGCGCGGGAAGGCGGCGCTAAAGTTTTATATGAAAAAAGAAAGGGCCCCGGCATCGCGCGGAATACGGGCGCCTGGAAATCGCGCGGGAATACGTTGATATTCGCGGATGCAGACGTTCGTTTTACTGAAGATTTTCTTGAGAAGCTTGGCGATGTGAAAGGCGGTTGTATCTTTGACGTCCGCTTTTGGGATGCCGGCGCTTTGCACAATCTCATTTTCGACGCGTGGAACGTGTCAATAAGGATTTTGATGCGGCTGGGCATCTATGTTACGAACGGCTCATGCATGGCGCTTGAGAAGAGCGTTTTTAAGAAAGTACGTGGTTTCCGCCCGGACCTTCTCACGAATGAAGACCATGACATGGCGATAAAAACGTCAAGGATAGCGCCTTTTGTTTTCGCTCCTCTTAGAGTATATACGTCCGCCCGCCGCCTGCGCAGCGCCGGAGTCGCGAATTACATAAGAATGCACTATCAGAACACGCGAAATTACGCGCTGCGCGGCGAATCGAATAATGATTACTGGGAATAGTGCAGCAGTTCTCTGTAAAGCCTCTCAAGCTCTTCCGCGCATTTCCCAATGCTATACTTTTTTTTCAGCGCGCGGGTGTCTGCCCGTTTTCCGCTTTTCAGCATGCTTTTCACCGCATTCGCGAATCCTTCTTCCGTTGCGACGGCGCCTATGCGGTTCTCCCTCACAAAATCGGATATCACAGGCGTGTTCAGAACCACGCATGGCACGCCGTACGATGCCGCTTCCAGAAGTACGAGCCCCTGCGTTTCGCTCCGCGATGCCATCACGAATGCATCCGCTTCCCTGTAAAGCCCGCGCAACTCTTCGTCCCGTAGATAGCCAGTGAATAGCACGTTCTTCCCTGCTCTCCGTTCCAATTCTTTTTTAATCGGTCCGTCAGACGCCACCACCAGCGTTGCGTTTACGCGCGAAAGGGCATTCATCAAAAAATCAATCCGCTTTTCCTTGGTCACCCTGCCCACATGCAGCGCCATCCTTCCCGTTATGCCCAACCTTCGTTTCATGCCTTTCGTGTAGTCGTGCTTTGCAAAATCCATGCCGGTCGGTATGACGCGGACGTTCTTTATACCGTGCTTTGCGAGGACCCGCGCCACTGCTTTTGAAGGCGCTACAACAGCGTCGCATCTGTTGTAAAAAGCCCGAAGTGCTGCCCACGCCAAACTCTTCGCCGTGCCATGGACTGCACTGTTTCGGATAAGGAAGTTCGGCATGAGATAGTGCAAGTAGTCAGAAAACATGGTATGAAATGTCCCGACTATCGGAATCTTTCTTCTTTTCGCCATCGCCATTCCTGCCATGCCCATGGTGAATGGGGAATGGACGTGTACGATATCCACGCCCAGCTCCGTGAATTTTTTTCCTATCAGATTATACGGCAACCCGACGCGATATCCCGCATACATCGGGAACGGTACGGAGGGAGACGGATAACAGTGCCTTTCCCCTACCACACCTGAAGGCGAGAATATGTACACGCTGTTTCTCTTTCTGAGCTCTTTCGCAAAGAGAGCCACGGAAGTGACCACGCCGTTTACCTGCGGCTTGTATGTGTCCGTGAAGAATGCTATTTTCATACGCATCAGAACGTATAGTCAATTATAGGCATGAATATTACCAGCGTGACAGCTATGACTATCCAGAAGAATATAAAGCCGACGATTATGGAATCGGCGCTGTATTTCCTGAAGCCTTCGCGGTCTTCACCGTTCTCTATCCCATTTATGAACATTGACAGCAATAGGCATGTCTCAAGCAGGTACGCGCTCACGACAAGCACGAATTCAAACGGGGTTATGCCGGTGCTGTAAAAGCTGTCGAGGAACGGCACGTACGGCAAGCCTTTCGCCTGCTGCCCGAGGCTCGAAAGTATCCGGAGTATCATCATCGTGAGCGTCACTATGATTCCTGTTATCATGGGCGACATGAAGAAGACCTGGAACTTCATGGAGCTCAGCGGGTCCCCCAGCTCTGCCCGCACGTCTTCCTGCGTGTCGTGCAGGCTCTTCAGGTATCTTGCCATGGAGAGCATAGCAGACGACGCACTTTTCGAGCCACGCTCGGCCGATTCGGATACGGTCGTCATGACGGAGCGTATGAGACGGGAAGGGTAAAGGCGCACCGCGCCGTATTTCTCGTCAAAGAAAGCCTGCCGGAAAGTCATTCCGAGGTTGTGTATGTTTTCCAGCGCCCTCGCGAAAAGCCCGCGGATTTTTAAGTTCTTGGATGTTGAGACACTCTGCTCCAGCACCTTTTCGATGGGCACGCCGGAAGAAAGGTTGTTGCCCATCCTGAAAAGAGTATCGCTGAATTCCTCTTCCACGGCGCGCGTCCTTTCCCGGACGTTCAGTGCTTGATACGTCGTCAAGTAATAGTACGTTGCTATTGACATCGCCACCGAGCCGACGGCCAGCAACGCTGCGGCTATGCTTTGAGTTCCTTCCGTCCCGTACAGAAACCACGCAAGTGTTGCCGTCACGGCGAAGACGCCGCCGGCGACAGGGAGCGCCGTTACCTCTTTACCATCAAGCAGGAACGTGCCGCTTTTCGGCACATCAGGACTCATGGATACGTCTATCTTGCTGAACGTGGCAGGCCTCCTTTCAAGCACGTGCTTCACAGAAAAGAAAAGTATCGCGGGCAGTATCACGTCATATATGACGAAGAGCACCGCCGAGCCTATGTTGAGGAAAATCGCAAGCAGCGGAAACATCACGAATCCAAGTAGTGGCAGTATTATGCCCATCGCGTGTATGAACATGACAGGCGTGTTCAGTTCCTGCGTGAAGTGCTTGGCCCCCTCGCGGTTCCCTGCAAGTATCACGTCCACCGACTGGTCAAGCATCTCCTGCCTTCTCGTTTCGCCGTGCGACAGCGAGCCTATTATGAGGTCAATCGCTTCAAGGAACGGGCGGTTCTCCTTCCATTTGGCGCCATAAGCAAGTAGCCCTTCCTGCATAGTAAGGTAATTCCCGACTTCCACGTCCCACAGCAACTTCCGCAATTCGTAAACCAGTTTTCCTGAAAGATTCTCCGCCGCGAACTCCACCGCCCCCTCAAGGTTGGGCGCGTTGCGCATGTAGACGGATATGTAGAGTATCATGTTTACGATTTCCGAGCCCGTTTCCATCTCGTATATCTTCCGCAGGTGCGAAGGATACTGGTAAAGATAAATGAGAAACGGGAGAAACACCGCCAACGTTAAGAACGTATAATTCGGCGGCACGCCCGGATAGCCGAAGAAATCCGCCACCATCAATGCCAGCAGCGGCAGGCTCACGACGATGCCCAGTAGCACGGTAAGCGTCGCAACGCCTTCGGGCTTGACTGCAAGGTGCGAGAAATCTATGTTCTCCTGCATTCTTTTCTTCGTTTTTTCGTCAAGCGTCGCCGTAAAGAAGCGGAGCGCGAAGCGGCACGCCCTTTCGTACAGCGAACGCGGCAGCGTTTTCAGCTTTTCCTCTTCCTTGAATATCCTGTATTCCCGCGACTCACGGTAGGAAGGGTCCGGTCTTCTCGCAGGTAGCCGCGGCATGAGAATATAGTGAATGACATAATATTTAAGATATTTTACAAGTCATTCACATATAGCATGGACATCTAATATGTCTGAATATTTATGTCCGATGCTATAATTGTGGGAACTGATTATAAATTAACGATTCCCTTCCGCCCACGCTTTCCATTTGTCGAATATCGCCATCGCATTCGCGGCGCCCGTCTCCTTTCTCACGTCCCTGCTTATCAGTTGAAACATTCCGTTGGAGAGCGTGACGTTTTCCGCTTCCAGTAGTTCCGGCTTGTTCGCGCGCGCAGCATAATCAACGAGATGCTGGATAATCTTCCCGCGTAACGTTACGTCTTCCCATACCACGTCCCATCGCCCTTTCCATTCGCGGGTGCGCGACGCTATATCATTCAGCACGTGGCTTTCACCCAATAGAAGAGTTTCCGTTGGTTTCAACGTATCGTCTTTCGCTGAATATTCCATCAGCTTCACGAATCCGCCCTCTTCCGACGGGTCGCTCTTCCAGTGCTTGCGCACTTCAGTAAGTTCCGTAACGCGCCTGAACGAGGTGAGTCCGTCCGGTGACTTGAGAACGTTCACAATCAGCACGATGTCGGTAGCCTTGAAACTCGTTGGCGGCACGCCCAGATCGTTAACGACGCGGTCATAAACTCCGTAAGCCGAGTCACCGTGTATCGTTCCCGCGACGACGTTTGCCAATGCCCCTATTCTCATCGCCTCGTACAGCGCCAGAGCTTCTCGTGAGCGAACTTCGCCTATTATAAGCGCCGAGTCACCGAGACGTAGCGCCGTTCGCAACGCTTCCTCTGTAGGCAATTCTGTTTCCACCCGCGTTATCACCGAGCGCGACTTAAGCCGTTCTATATTGTAACTCATATCCCGCAAGCTTTCTATCGGCAACTCCAGCGTGTCTTCAACTGATATTATCCTCGTCTTTGGGCTTATCTGCACCATCAGCGAACCGAGTAGCGAAGTCTTTCCCGAACCCCGCGTGCCGCCGACCAAAATGGTTCTTCCGCCATCCACAAGGAACCACAGAAGTCCCGCTGAAAGTGAGTCAAGCATCCCGGCTTTCACGAAAAGCGGAAGCGTCCACGGCTTTAATCGATGCCGTCTGAACGCGAATCCCAGACCTTCCGGCGATAGCGAGCGGGTTATTGCCGCAACTCTCGCCCTGCCCTGCGGCAATACTATTTCCGTATCCAGTACGGGATTCGCCTCGTCCAGCGGACGCCCGGAGTTGAGGCGGAAGCGTGTTGCCCAAGTCTCCGCGTCTTCCGCGCTCGGGACCATGTTGGTTTCGCATTCGCCATAAGTTGAATGGACTATGTAGACAGGCGATGTGCCTATCGGCGAGTTCACTGCGATGTCCTGTATTTTCTCGTCCTCGAGCAGCAGCTCAAGTATTCCCAGTCCGGCTGTATACCGGACAAGTATGCCTGCCAGTTTGTTGAGGGTCTCTTCGTCGATAATCACCCTGTCATCCCGCGCTATGTCTCTCAGCAGGTCTTCGCTTATCCGCAACAGGTTCTCTCGCATCGTTTCAGGATTCGCCAGCTCCATCTCCCGTGGTTCGTGCCGACCTATATACTGTCGCGCCTTGTCCAGCAATGCATACTCTTCCTCGCGCAGCTTGAATTCCGGCGGTACGAAGTGATAAAGCTTGCGCACGGCGCTCGGCAGCGCGTATATCTCTATGTCCGTATCCCCGACTGCATAGCGCTCGACGAGCTCCGCCGTTGCCGGGGGCGCCGCCACGTATCGCGTGTACATGAAATTCGGGCGTATGCTCGGATGAAAAAGCTGCCGGTATAACGAGCGGTTGCGATGCTCCGGTAGCCGCTCTTTCGCGTACTGTATCATCCTGCAGCTTTCCATTATGTTCTTCAGCGGAACCAGCGCATTGGCAAGGTAATGCACCGTGCAGGGCTCGTTCCCCCTTTCCACCGTTATTTCAGCATGCCTTATCTCGCGCAGTAGTTGCTTGTATGCCTCTATCGGGTCGTACTTCAACTGCGAGAAGAACCTATTCAAAAAGGCGTATCGCTCCTGCGACTCCCGCTCGCAGTCCGGCATGACGATGTTTTTTAGCGTGATGACGCGCTCGCGCACTATCCGTTCCATTGCGTTAGCTATCTCCAGAAGCATCTTCACGTCGGGAAAATCGTATTCGTGCTCGCGTCTGTCAATGAAGACGATGCGCACAAGCCGCCTTATCTCCAGCAACTTGTCTATCGCCGCCGCCATAACTACATCATAGTCTTCAATGCTGGGTCCGTATATGCTGCCCATGGTGTGTATTCTCACGCGCTGCGACTCCGCGTCATACTCGGATTGGAATGCCATTGCATAAATAACGTGTCGGGTTTTTTTATAGCCCTTCAGCCAACGGGAAAAAATTTTTACAGGATAATATGGCATCTCACTCCGTTCGCGAGCCGATGCATCAATTTATAACATGGGATACGACGCATTTGAAAAATGCGGGGTATTGGCATTGACTTTCACCAAATGGACGCACGAAGTGCGTCAGTCTGGTACAGCAAAAAGGGAATAGTGGATTTTTAATACCACGGCATCAATTATACGCATGCCCGAAGACAAAATCGCGATGATAATTCAGGAGCTCGTCAAGCGGAGCAACGATTCCATCCGCAGGCTGCATGAGCTTGAAGGAAAGATGCAGGCCGTTGACGAAAGGACGTCTTCTTTTGAGAATGCGGGCATAGAAAAGACCAAGTCCGCCAATGACCGTTTTGCCGACATGGAAGCGCGGGTACGGGACATGGAAGCGCGGCTGATAGTGCTGGAGAACGCGCTGGAGCGGCTCAACAAGCAGGTAGGGCGCGCGGCGCGGAGCACGGACGTGAAAGAGCTGGAAAGGATGATGGACCTTCTGAGCCCGCTCCGCTCTCCTGTCAAGGTATAATATTTATATGGATGTCTGACAATTAATATATAAGGTGCTATCGTGTTTTTCACTAAAAAGAAAGAACCTGCAAGTCCTGTTCCTTCTGAAAGGATAGACAGTATGATATCGAAGGGCATAAGCGACCGCGACATAATAAAGACGCTCAAATCTGAAGGTTATTCCTATGAGCAGATAGAGGGCGCCATGATGAACGCCGTGAAGAGCGGCGTGGACGAGCCTGCTCCCCCTCCGCCAACGCAGAGAAGCGCGCTTCCGGACATGGAGATGCCCGACGCAGGCAGCACGGAAGTCATAGAGCCGGAGCAGATAGTGGAAGAGCTTATAGAAAGCGTCGTCGAGAACAAATGGAAGAAGTTTGACGTTGAGATAGAGAGGCTCAATGCCGAAACGAACTCCATCCGCGAAACGCTCAGAAGTCGCCCCCAGCCCCAGAAAACGGGTGACGACGAGCGGGTAAGCGCATTTTCTTCGCAGATAGACGACCTGACCGCGCGCGTCGGCGGCCTTGAAAAGGCATTCAGGCAGTTCCTGCCTTCTTTAACGAAAAATATAGAAAGCCTGTCCAATATTATACACGAGATGAAGGCAAAGCAGCGCATCCAGTGATTTCTTGGGAGTAAGAAAAAAACAAGTATTGCCTGTGGATATTTTTACGTCACTTCTGCAGTTTTTCACGAGCGATTCTCTTTCGCAAAGATACATGCAGAAACTGGGCAGTGAAGTCGTCATACAACTTCGTGCCATACACTTGGTGGCGATTAGTTTACCTGAACGTTGTCCTTACTGACAAGTATCGCCGTAAAATCAGTGCCCGTTTCCTGCGCCGGTTATGAACATGACGGCACCAAGCAGCAGCACGACCATGAGCACCGTGGTAGCCAGTGCGTTGTCCAGCGAGTTGTTGGTAAGCGACTGGTACATGGAATAGACAATGATAATGGTCACTCCCGCCATTATTGCAGTTACGCCTTTCCCTGCCGTGACGTCGCTGAGCTTCCCGCCGGCTAACCCAACGACAAGAATAATTATCAGTACTCCTGAAAGAAGGATAGCCGCAGTGCCAGCCAGATTGATGAAGAACGCGCCGAGAAGCGGCCCGCCAAAACCGATAGTCAGGAAAGCCATGGCAAGCGAAACCACGCCCGCCACTTTTGCGTCCTCGCCCAATGCGTGGCTCTTTAGTAGTAATCCGTAGAGCACGGCAAAGACGAAAAGGAAAGGAAGAAAAAAATTGAAAAATCCGAGTGAAGACAGGTTAGAAACAAGAAGCTCAAACGGATTCACCATAATTATCAGCTGTGAAAATGGACGATGGCTAGTTATTTATCCTGTTCCTTCCTTTTTCTCTGCCGCCGTCTTGGACGGGGCACTTCCTCCGCCCGTGACAAACCCGATAGCCGCCAATAATATTATCACGAAAACGGCGGTCATCACAGTGTTGCTCCCCAGTCGGATGTCCGCCACTTCACCGCCTATCGCGATGAAGAACGCGACCGCGCCCAAAGCTATGGCCATGTAGTAGCGATGCGGCAGTGCGTTCCTGTCAATGCCGAGCATGGTGCCGAATAATATTATTGTCAGTAGCCCGCCCAACGCTATAACCATCTCCGTGCTTAGCGTTGAGAAGAATGACGTGAGGTATATGCCCGCGAACGGCGCAGTGAAGAAAGCAAAGACAACCGCAAGCACCATGGATATTTTAGGGTTAGCCGAGCCGAATATATCCGCTTTGATAAGCAATCCGTAAGTTATAGCGAAAGTGAACAGCCACGGCAGCAGGAAGTCAAAAAACCCGAGTTGCTCAACGTTGGCTATAAAAATGTCGGCTATCGTCATAATTTATCTCTCTCGTTGCTTCTTTATTATTGCGACGGAGCTTTATATATTTGCATTCCTGCGGCGTTCTGCCTTCTTTATAATGCGCAGGAAGCCTTTTTCCATCCCTTTAATAACGCCCGCCAGATGGCGTATGACGCACAGCTGTGCGTCAAGTTGCTCAAAAACGCACAGAGCTGTATGACAGCTTCGCTTTTCGCCGTGCATCATACAGCATCGTGGCGGGCAGCTTTCGCGCCGCGCCAGCCGTCATGAATGCTTGTAAATCGCGTAGAGCAGAAGCGAAACCGCCACTAAAGCCGTTATAAACATCGCGCTGGAGGCGTCCATGAACGTGATGTAGGGCGCAATTCTCGGATACATGCCCGCCAGCAGGAGCAGTGAAATAAACAACAGCACGACTTCCGGCAGATTATCGCCGCCCGCCCCCTTTATCGCCACCACGTCTTTGGCGAACATTATCAGGAAGAGCACGACCAGAACCACGGACGCAGCAGGCAGTATTCCCGTCAAGAATGCCACCGTTGGCGCGTGCAGCACCGAAAGCGTCGCTATAGCAGCAGCCACCATCACGCTCGCATTCTTGGCCGAGCCGAGCGCCCCGCTCTTCAGCAGCAGCGCATACACGACGGCAAAAACAAAGAGAAACGACGCGCCGATGGGAATGTA
>DATDXW010000064.1:0-41211 GCA_035289125.1 archaeon
CCGCGATGGGTCAAAGAGATAAACCTCATGATTGAGAAGGGCGTGAAAGCCGAGATAGAGGCGCTGTCGCACCGCGGGCTCAAATTCATGAGCGAAGAATACCTGCCGGACAAGCTTAGGAGCAAGGATTTCCTTGACTGAGTTACAACAAAGGATAATCTATTCTTACTGTATACTTGTCAATGCTTCAGTTAAATTAAATTTAAATGCGAAGCTCATACACTAATGATATGCCAGTAAAAAGACTATCCAAAACTATTAAGAGATTAGTACTCAATTTTAAAAGATTTTTAACGAGAGAAAAAAGATACGATGCCGCTTTTGATGGAAACGCAGCAAAACTTTATCTTGGAATAGAGGGTAGTTTTGGTGATGAGTCATGCACATTGTGGCGTTACAAAGTTGTCGGTGGAAAAATAAAGCGGAATACGTCAGGTTTGATCTTACCAATTACCGACAAAGCAGTGATAATGTACTATAATAAAGGAGGCCCTGGAAGTTGGTATCCTAAGGGATACATAGGAACGACGTATAAAATAGTTTTATACAAAAATTACATTGGGAAAATAAAAATTGTCCGACCTGTGACTCCCCGATCGCATCCATAAACCGAGGGTACTCTTTCCTTTAGGCGACGTTCACTTTATAGCTCACGCTTAAATCTCTTTTTATATTCCTTTCCTTCTACTAACATTACGAAGCCCCTGTAGCTCAGCAGGTAGAGCAACACGCTGTTAACGTGTGGGTCCGCGGTTCGAGTCCGCGCGGGGGCGCTTTAAGAATTTAAGCGGATTTGTCTATATGAGTATGAAATGGCATCGACTCGCGAAGCAAGGAGCAGTAATAATATGGCATGCGATGCAGCGAAGCTGCAGGGCATTGGGATACGACGCGATGGAAACCGACGCGACGGAAGGCGAATCCGTCATACAGAATCGTGCGTCATACAGCATAGAAGAATGCGGGGTATTGGGACAGTAGCTCAGCCTGGGAGAGCACACGACTGAAGCTCGTGCTGTCGTGCGTTCAAATCGCACCTGTCCCATATAGTATTTTCCACCTTACGCAACGGATTGCGAACCCCTATCGCATTCACCCATCTGGCCAGATTTTTCCTTCCGTACAGCTTTGCGCATCAAGTTGCCCGTGGCGGGTGGCTTTCGGGGCGCGGGTTGTAAAGACTAGAAAGGACTTTTCATCGGTGAATTTTGACGGGACGGGTTGGTCTTCGATTTTATTACGAGGAATTCAAAGATTCCTCGTATACACAAAGACTTTCCATGGAAAGTCTTTGTTGTACTTGTTTTGGCGTTTTCGCCAAAATCAAATCGGCAGAGCCGATTTGAAACTTGTCGTTCCGTTACGAAGCGCACTAACCCGCCCTTATCTCTCTACCGCACTGCACTTCGTGCATCCAGTTGCGACAGGTGACTTTCAGTATGCGGCTTATAAATCCTATTTATAAGACAACATCAATATATTGACTTATGGCAACAGAGGGCGAAAGTCATGGCTACAGATTCATACCAAAAAACAAGGCACTTGAAGAAGCATGGCACGGCGGCGGCAAGACCGCTACTATCGCGGCGGCATCTGTTTTGCTTCTGGTCGTCTTTTATTCGCTCGGCACGAACCTAACCGGCTTTGCTACGCATATCCAGAATCTTGAATTGCTACTCAACGAGACCAAAAGCACGCTGGACGATGCCAATAACGCTAATATCGTGTGCACTGCCAACGTGGCGTCGCTGGGCGGCAATCTCACGGAGTGCCGCAGCGTCCTGAACAACCAGTCCGAAGCGCTGTCGTCGTGCTTGACGAAGCGGGACGAGTTGTCGCTCCACTCGGAACAGTTGGATATGCTCTTAACGCAGTGCGGCGATGACAAGAACGAAATTAGCGTCAACCTTGAATCGAAGAAACGTGACTACGACGGGCTTGTGAGGAGCAACGTGAGGCCGCTATGCTGCAGTGGCTTTGACGTTGTCAATAGCAGAAGCGTATCGTGGAACCTGAGTGACAATGCCATAACATGCGGCTCCGGCTCTTACACGGTCAACTGCGCCAGTGGTGAAACAAATTATTAGCACTTTATAAAAGCTTCGCATATTCTGTGATATATTATGCCCAAGAAAAAACATGAAGAAAGCAGGGAAGAAAGTCAGCCTGTGGTAGAAGACGTACGCGAAGTCGTGGACGCGCAACTTGAGGAAGACAAGGTCATAGTCTGGAAGAAGTGGGAAATTGTCTATGAGCCGGGCTACTACGGAAAGCCGCTGCCTGAAAGGCTTGAGCTGGCTTTAGTAGAGGCGTTGCTTCTTCTGAAGAGAGGGAGAATACGATTATTTTCACAAGGCAAACCTGTGAGCTTTGAAGAGCTTTACCGGCACGCATGCTCATTGGATAAGAGAATGCCGGAGCGTTACAGAGTTTACGAAGACTTGCGAGAGCGCGGGTTACTCGTGCGCACGGGCTTCAAGTTCGGCTGCGATTTCCGCGTTTACTAACGAGGCGTACAACTAAATAAAGGCCCAAAAAGCGCCAAGGAGCATACCAAATGGATAGTTTTTGCCGTTTCTGAGGATTATACATGCTCTTTCCAAGAGCTTTCGCGGGCGGTGCGTCTGGCGCATAACATCAGAGCCAATATGCTCTGGGCAATTGTTGATAATGAAGGAGATTGTACATTTTACAGTATTACAAGATTAACACCCTGAAGCTATTTAATCCCTTCATGCAATTATTATTCGATTGGCATGAAAGTTTCTGAATTGATGACTAAGAACGTCGTAACGGCTATGTCAGAAACGAAAGTTTCCCAGCTTCTCGGAAAGATGAAAACGCACGGAATACACCAGATACCCATTCTCAACGGAAGCGTGCTCGCGGGCGTGGCAGAGCTTCAATCTATAATAGAAAAAGACATTGACCCAAACAGCGCAAAAGCGAAGACTGTCATGAAGAACACAGTCAGCGTTGAGCCGGACATGGATGTGATGGACGCCGTGCGCGTTCTGCTTACGAGCGGCTTCAGGGCGCTGCCCGTGGTGGAAAACAATTCGCTGGTCGGAATAATATCAGATACTGACTTGCTGGTGCTCGCCGATAGCGGAGAAAGCATCCAGGCGACGTTAAAAAAGTGCGAATACGTCTCGCCGGACGACGACGTGGGCAAGATACAAAAGACCATGTTCCTAAAAAAGGTTTCACGCGTTCCCGTTGTAGAAAGGGGGCGCGTGGTAGGCGTCGTTGGAACTTTAGACCTCATAGACCTTTACCTGCGCGGCAAGACGAAATTTGAAGCGTGGGGTGCCAGATCCGGCTCCAAAGAGAAATTGCCTGTCGCGAAGATACAGGCAAGGAGCGTGATGAAACCTGCTACCGTGATAAAGAAGGGGGACAAAATTTCAAAGGTTGCAGAGCTTCTCGCGAACAACGAGCAGCTTGTTTCGTCAGACGTCGGCAACGTCTACATCGTGACGCCAAAAGACATACTCCGCGCAATTTACAAAGTGCCCGTTGTTCCCGTAGGCGTGCAGATAACGCACCTGAACGAGGATGCTGTTACGAACACGGAAGTGGACGAGCGTTTTCTGAGATTTGCCGACAAAGTGGCACGGCTTGACGCAAAGGCGGGGAACGTGAACGTCGTCGTGGAGAGGCACAACGACAGGGGCGGGCGTATAAAGTTTTCAATAAAGGCGAACCTCAAGACGCCGAAAGGCCTGTTCGTTGGTCATACGGCGGCATGGAACCTCATGGAAGCGGTTGAGCACTCCATCGAAGCGATGGGGCGCGAGATGGAAACCAAATACGGCAAAGACCGCACCAAAGGCAGGAAGGAAGCACGACGAAGGAAGGAATAAAGAAGTGGATTGTCATACCACATTGTAAATATTGTCTTTTGTTTCTTCCGTCAATGCGATTTCTGTACGTTCCAACTGCTTTTTTAAATCTTCCATGGCTTTCAATGCATGGATGCACTCATTTGACAACGGTATGTATCCCCTATGTTTCACGTGTGCATCCACGAATAGACGTTTCCGTACTTCTTTCAAGTGCTCTATCGGTCCTATTTTTCCTGCTATCATAATCTCAACTATGTTTGCAGTGTCTATCTTTGTGATCGTCGTTGGAATTCCAAGTTTTTCTTTCAGCATGAGTTCTAGTGCTGTGTTGAGATTACTCATCACTCCACTATAATCTTTCAGTCCGTAAGAAGTCCCTGCTTGCTTCATTTTCTCCTCTGCACTAGCGAATATCTTCCCATCTCTGATTTTTTCTTCGGACTTTGCACTATATCCCAATAGCACTCGCATCTCTTTTATTGAGGTCAATATATTTGAGCATTGACTAAAACCCATGGATTGTGTTATGAATACGCTATGCTCCGGTAAAAAAACTTTCATCAACACCATCAAATCTTTGAAACGGGCTTGTGACACAGCCGTTGCACGCCCCCACGTCGTATAGTCAGCATCTTCTTGTTCTACAACTTTCTCTAATCGCTTGAGTAAAAATAACATTTTTCTTTTATCTATCATATCAGAATCCTGATTACCAATCTATTAAAATTATCGCTGTAATAGAACTCCAACCTTCTCAATGCTCTCCCCATCCGCTAACCGTGCTATTGCGTTGTCAAGCTCGCCGATTTTTATTATGACCTGCTTCTGCGTATCACGGTCGCGCAACGTCACGGTATCGTTCTTCATCGTGTCATAATCTACGGTGATACAGAAAGGCGTTCCCGCTTCATCCTGACGGTAATACATCCTTCCGATGGAACCGGTCTCGTCATAGGCACAGTAAAAATGCTTTCGCAACGCGGCGAATATCTCTCTGGCTTTCTCGGGCATCCCGTCCTTGCG
Organism: archaeon; assembly: GCA_035289125.1. Taxonomy (GTDB): domain Archaea; phylum Aenigmatarchaeota; class Aenigmatarchaeia; order GW2011-AR5; family GW2011-AR5; genus JACQID01. Next base: position 4,872 of record DATDXW010000064.1, read on the forward strand.
GACGAGCGGGAAAACGGCGACCTGATACGGCGCAACGGATGCCGGGAAGGAGAAGAACAGCCGCTCTTTCTCCTCGTGCATCACCGATTCCATAACGCATATCAGGGCGCGGTCTATGCCGTAAGCCGTCTCGATGACGTGCGGAACGAACTTTGCGCCTTCGTGCGTTATTTCCATGGATTGCTTGCTCACTTGCTGATGCCTTTTCAGGTCGTAATCGCTCCTGTCTGCGACGCCGACCAATTCTATCACGCCATACTTCTCTGACAGAAACTCAACATCCCATGTGTCGCTGGAATAGAAACTTCGTTCGTCGTCCTCGTGCTGGCGCAGGCGGAGCTTGCCTGCGTCCATGCCCATTTTTTTATAAAGCTGAAGCGAGCGTGCGAGGAAATACGCGACAGGCTGCTTAACGTGCAACTGGGAAACGAGCCGCGACATGCTCATCTTCTTTTCTTTCGCTGCGCCCTTCGGGAGCACGAGCGCCTCGGCGCTTGCCACGTTATCAAAACCTTTCCATTCAACGATGCCCGGAGGCGTGAAGAACTGGATTTCGGCTTGGGAGAATTCGCGCTGCCGGATGACGGCTTTGCGCGGCGAAATCTCGTTGCGGAAGCTTCTTCCTATCTGTATCGCGCCGAAAGGCATCTTGCGCCGCGCTATCTCGTAGAGCCGGCGGAAAGGCATATACGTTGTCTGCGCCGTTTCCGGGCGCAGGGCGCCCTCTAACTTGGCGTTGCCCGGCCCGATGAACGTCTTGAACATGAGATTGTAATCGTAAACTTTATCAAGCGCGCCCTTGCATTTCGGGCATTTTATACCGTTCTTGTGTATAATTTCATTTATGTCAGAATCGTTAAACAGAAGCGACCCATCCACCGCTATGTCCACCTTTTCGCTACCGGCGACGAGTGATACATCACGAATATCTATCTTGACGCCATGATATGATAATTTGCTATCGTTTGTCACTGTACACTTACTCTTCAGGGCATTCAATACGGACTCTTTACTTCCTTTCGTTCTCTTTTTTAAACATAACGAAACCGAAGAAGTGAAATCCGGACCATGCGCCACGCTTGTTTCCACTTCCTTACTTATACCAGAATCCTTGATAATGTCCAGAAGCCTAATCATAGTATGCTCTTCCACCAGATGGTCCGCGCGATAAGCTTCGCCGCATTTCCCGCATTCCGTGAGCTTGTCGGCAAAGTTTTCCACGTGCCCGGAAGCAACCCACGGGTCTATCGTCGTAAGAACAGGCGACTCTATGGCAAGGCATCCCTCTTCCATGACGTAGTAATCAAGAATCATGCCCTCTATGTGCTTCTTCATTAGCGTTCCGAGCGGCCCGTAATCGTAGAAGCCGGAAACCCCGCCGTAAATCTCCTGCGACGGCCAGAAGAACCCGCGGTTCTTGGCGATCTCCTCTAATTTATCGATGAGCATGACTTCTATTGAATCCTCATTTTTAAATCCGTGACATGGTTTTATAAGACTTGGGCGAATCATGACTTATGGTCATCTACTCCAAAGAAAGCGAAGTGACATGTCATCCCTTACGAAATAGAAGAGTAGAAGTCGCACTGCTTGCACACGCCAATCCGGGAGATACGCACGGGGAATGTGTAGGGCTTTCGCGAGCTTTTGAACTTGCCGGGCGTTTTGGTGCAATACCGATTGACCGTGCTTGCTTGTTCTTCCGGGAGATGCCGAACCTGACGGGCGAATCTCTATGTCAGCGTTCCCGACAAATTCCGAGGTATGTTCGTTGTGATTGAATATCCGGATTATACTCTTCGGAGAGAAGGAAATCGTGTAACTGTTGATATAAATGCCGAAACTCCGGTGGAAATAATTTCGCAAGAATATATTTCATAATTTATTTTCGTCTTTTAGTATTATGATTCTAAAGTACCACTAGGCTTTCCTATAAATCTCTACACGAGCTTCATCTAATGTAAAAAGGCTCCTTCCCACAATGCTATAACATAAAGTTGCGGGCGCATTCTCAAATGTGCTATTAGTTAATACTGGATCGTCGGTTGGTTCAAGCCCATAGTGTCTCAAACATTCGCTTAATGGAACCTCGTCTCCTTCAGGAATTACTGTGATATAAGAAAATTCGTCTTTTAATCTAACTGGAAGTCTGATTCTGCTGTTGCTTATATAAGCTTTTATTCCAGATTTTCTGGCATTTACTGATGAAATAGCAAGCCTGCCATCTCTGTTTAAACTTGCAGCTAACTGTTGGAATTGCCTTGCCAAATCCCCCTCAACATAATCAAAAATATTGTTCATGCTCAGCAAATCCACTCCAGAAACTGATAATAAATCGAACACATTGGCCGTTTGTATGTCCAATCTTTCAAGCCTATTTCTCATAGTGTCGTACAAGCGCCGTTCTAAATAACCTAGATTACTAATGCTCCCGTTATCACCTCTTAATTGTTCCGGCAATTCAAAAAACTGGTTTAAACGGGTCCTGTCCCCTTGTGGAAGCTTTTCCAATATTCGATGGTTCAACCTGTGGGCATCAGATTTGATTTGTTCTTGTCTTTCCGATATTACATAGCCCGTATCAGACGCATGAAGATCTAAAATATGGGAAAGCAATGCAGCATAATCAAGCGGGTCATCCAATTGTCTGATTGCCTCCTTTTTCCAGATCCCCACGGCAGTTGCAATAGGATTTACATCAACCGCTATCACACTCTCCACATCGTCTCGTGCCAGAGAATGTATCGCAGGATCTATTTCTCCGGCATGTAAAACGTTTCTTGCATCGGGATGCACACGAGAAAGATAGCCAGATCTAAAGTTATTTATGGTATAAGGCACTTTGTCATGTACAAAGTCAATGCCTTTTAGAGTTTTGTGCATGCTTTAATTAAGCGATTCCATGTATATAAACATTTCGCTACTATAGAATAGTGAAAATTGAAAAATTTAAATGTAAGTAACTACTATATAGTGACTATATCAGTGGATTCGGAGTTGATGATAACAAACTGCCGGTAATAGGTTGATTAATGCTCATAGCCAGTTTTTACAAGAATAATTAATAGAAACTCAACAGTCACTATTCTTTACTAGAAGCGTTAAGGAAGCTAATTCTTGTAGAATAGGATATATTATTTAAAGAAATCCGAAATGGCGTTGATGACCGCCTGTGAACCAATAAAAGCGGAGAAAACAAGAGGATAACGATGTACAAGCTCACAGAAGAAGGGCGAAAGTATCTTGAAAAAGGGCTGCCGGAGAAGCGGCTGATGGAGCTACTGGCGAAGGGTTCGGTGACGGTTGAAGAATCAAAGAAAATGGAGGATTTCGCCGTTGCGATGCAGTGGGCGAAGCGCAACGGCTGGATAAAAATGGAGAACGGAAAGATATCCGTTGGCAAATACGATGGAAAAGTGCCGCTGCAACAAGCTCTGGTTGACGTAAAAGCGGGCAAGACAGACGGCTTCCAATTGCAGATACTCCTGTCGCGCAACCTCGTAGAGAAAGAGCGGGACGATATAGTGAAGCAGGCACATGCTTATCTTGGCAGGGAGATAGCGACGCTTCCTTCGGCTCTCATCAAGACGGGATTATGGAGAGAAGCGAAACTGAAAAAGTACAACGTGGCGGCAACGGGCAAAACGATATATCCGGGAAGGAAGCATCACTACGCTGCGTTCTTGGATAACGTGAAACACAAGCTCGTTGCCATGGGATTCAAGGAGATGACCGGCCCGCTCGTGGAAACGGAGTTCTGGAACATGGACGCGCTCTTCATGCCGCAACATCATTCGGCGCGGGACATACACGACGCTTACTTCGTGAAGGAGCCGAAGTATGCTAAGGCTCTTGATAGTGATATTCTCAACGCCGTGAAAGCCGCTCACGAACGCGGCACTAAGGAGTCTCGTGGATGGCAATATCAATACGACGTGCAGCGGGCGCATCGCCACGTGCTCCGCACGCAGGGAACCGTGCTTTCAGCCAAGACGTTAGCGGCGAAGCCTGAGATACCGGGTAAATACTTCGCCGCGGCGCGTTGCTTCCGTTACGACGTGATAGACGCCACGCATCTGGCGGATTTCTTCCAAGTAGAAGGTATAGTGCTTGAAGAAGGGCTTACGTTGCGGCATCTGATAGGCATGCTGAAAATGTTCGGCAAGGAGTTCGCCAACGCGGAAAAAATTAAAGTTACGCCTAGTTATTTCCCGTTCACGGAGCCAAGCGCTGCACTGTATGCAAAGCACCCGGACATGGGATGGATTGAGCTGGGCGGAGCGGGAATATTCAGGGAGGAGATGCTGACACCGCTCGGCATAAGCGTGCCGGTGATAGCGTGGGGTATAGGGATAGACAGGATCGGGATGTTCAACATGGAAATAAAGGACATACGGGACCTGTTCAGCACTGACCTGAACTATTTGCGCAGCATGAGGGTGACGTACTGATGCCAACGATAGAAGTTTCCCGGAAGACGCTAGAAAGGCTGGCGGGAAAGAAGATAACCGAGGATATGCTTGACGCAGTTAAAGGCGACATAGAAGGGGAAAAAGAGGGCATACTGAAGATAGAAATAGGCGACACGAACCGCCCTGACTTGTGGAGCGTTGAGGGTATTGCGCGCGTTTTTCGCGAGCGCGGGATACCGAAACTGCGCGTAAAGAAAAGCGGAAAGAGCATAATCGTTAACGCGAACATACAGAAGATAAGGCCTTACATAGCCGGTTTCGTGGCTAAGAACGTGCCCATGAACGAAGAACTGCTTTTAGACATAATCCAGGTGCAGGAAAAAATAAGCGAGAATTTCGGGCGCAAGCGCGAGAAAATATCAATCGGCGTTTACAATTACAGGGATGCGAAATTCCCGCTGCATTACAAGGCTGTGGCACCGAAGAGCGTGCGCTTCGCGCCGCTGGAGTTTACGGAGCCGTTAGATCTGGATGAAATACTGGATAAACATCCGAAAGGGCATCTGTACGGGCATATTGTCAAAAAACACAAGATGTATCCGCTATTCACCGACTCGGCAGAACAAGTACTGTCGTTTCCGCCGATAATAAACAGCAACTATCTCGGCAAAGTCCGTGAAGGCACAAGCGAAATATTCATTGAAGTCACGGGCAGCGACATAATGCCCGTGAATCTCGTAGTAAATATAATGGCGCTGGCGCTTCAGGACAGGGGCGCAACGATAGAGAGCGTGAATATTGGATATCCGTACGCGACGCCGCTCGGGAAAAGGCACGCGACGCCTTACGTCTTTGCGGAGAAACTCGCATTCCCCGAAGCGATGGTGAAGGAAAGGCTTGGGATTGTATTAAAGACAGGGCAGATAATTTCGCTGCTGCGCTCAATGCAGTACGACGCAACGAAAAAGGGAAATAAAATCGTGGCTACCGTTCCTTATTATCGGCGCGACGTGATGCATCCTTTTGACGCGATAGAAGACATTGCGATAGCATACGGCTACGGGAAAATTGAACCTGCCAGTCTGGACAGCTTCACCACGGGCGGGCTTGCGCCGCTCACCACGAGCACGGAGAAAGTCAGGCGCATCGCCATAGGAATGGGCTTCCAGGAAATAATGTCGCCCATTCTCTCCAATGCGGCTGATAACGAAAAGTCCCTGAATGAAACGAAGCTCATAGAGATAGACAATTACATGAGCAAAAACTACTCTGCCGTGCGCCCTTCCATAATCCCGTCGCTGCTTCTTGTGCTTAGCAAGAATTTACACGTTGAATATCCTCAAAAAATATTCGAGACGGGGGAATGCGCTTCTGTTGAAAACGACGAAATAAAAAATGCAACGAAGATAACGCTCTGCATTGCCGACGAATCCGCGGGCTATGAGGATATTTCTTCTGTAGCCGACGCAATGCTGCGCCTTCTTGGCGTGAAATATACTCTGGAATCATCAAAGAAAAAGATGTTCATAGACGGAAGGCAGGCGGCGATAAAAGCGAACGGAAAAGTTATAGGAGCTATGGGCGAGATACATCCGCAGGTTCTGGAAAACTGGGGCGTTGACAAACCCGTAGTTGCATTAGAGCTGGATGTGGAAACGCTGATAACCAGATAGGCGCGGTTACTCCCGCTCTTGGCTCGGTCTCCATCTCTGAGGGAGCATATCTTTTATCATTTCCTTGCGCCAGTGGCATATGTGGACATCTTTGAAGCACTTCTTCAACCGTTTGCACAAATCGCAATGGTCGCATTCAATATATATATTGTCAGCCATTCGCATCACCGATTGGTCAAAAGCTTCCACAACCGTTTCTTGAATGGGATTTTCTCCGTAAACGCAACGCCCGCCACGCCCGCGGCAAGGCGGCGCATGTGATAAGCGGCGTCGGAGTCGGGAGCATGAAGAACCACAGGACGCCGCGCAGCAACGCTTTTCTGCACGCTGACGTCTTCCGGTATCTCCGCCAGTATCTCTGCTCCGTCCAGCATCACCTGTATGTCTTCTGTCTTCATTTCGTGCTCAAGTCCTCTCCTCCTGTTTATGACCACGCCGGAAACGCGCGTGCCGACCTGCTCGGCCAGCTTCGCCGCTTTCAGCGCGTCCGTCACCGAAGTCATCTCTGGATTGACTACAAGAAGCATCTCGTCCGCCGCTTCCATTGCAGACATGGCCTCCTTTCCGAGACCGGCAGCTACGTCAACGAGAAGTATGTCCGTGCTTCCCAGAAGCTCTAGCATCGCTGTTGAAATGTCCCGCGAATCGACGCCGCGTAAATCGCGGAGAGAGATGCCTGCAGGCACGATGCGCAACCCGTTCTCGTGCTCATAAATCGCCTGACTCATAGACGCGCGCCCTTTCAGAACGTCGTGAAGTGTCACGGGATAAAGCGGCATTCCCAAATGCATGCTCAGGTTCGGCGTGGTAAGATTCGCGTCAAAAATTATAACATCCTTTCCCATCTTAGCAAGTTGCGAGCCAAGGTTTGCGGTAATGGTAGTCTTACCCACGCCGCCTTTCCCCGAACATACAGCAATAACACGTGTCATTCCCGCACCATCATAAAATAGTTGTCCTCTTGCTTTTAATGCTTTCCCCGCTTCATCCGAGCCGTATAGATGTCACCGTGTCCCTTACGCCGCGTATAGCCCGTATCCTGTCCATGGACTTGTTCAGGCTCTCAATGGAAATCGCCTTTATTATCGCCACGATATCGTAGCTCCCGGATATTTCGTAAACGTCGCTTGATAGTCCCTTAAGCGATGCTATTATGCGCTTTGCCCTCTTCGCATCCACGCTTATCATGACAGCAGCTTCAAAGGGGGCGCGGAAATCCACGGTGAATCTCCGTATATGCCCGCTTTCCATAAGCCTCGCCACCCTGTTCCTTATCGTGCCTTCCGTTACGCCAAGAGCCTCTGCTATGTCTACGAAGCTTTCCCTTGAGTCTTTCTCAAGCTTGCGCATTATTTTAAGGTCAATTTCGTCCATTATCTCACTACGATTTTCGTAATCTATTTACGAATTTCAAAATTTAAATAAGCATCCAACGAGAATAACGGTATGAGAACCGTGATAAAGGCAGGCGGCTCGTCACTGAAAGACGTGGCGGGCGTGAGAATGGTAATAGGGCAGGCGCGTGAAATGGTGGGTGACAGGCTCGTCGTCGTTTCCGCACAGGGTAAAGAAACTGACAGGATTATAGACGCTATTCAAAAGTCCGGGAATGGTGGAAAGCCGCCGAAGCCGGAGGAGATATTCCGTGAATTTGAGTCCATGGGCATCCCTTCGTCATACCATAGAGGCGTGAGGGATTCCATATACATGGCGTTTGGGAATGCGGCGAATTTGTCCATTCTGCCGGAGAGCCAGCGAACCGGCTTTTATCATATGGCAGGGGAAAGGCTGTCCGCCGTGGCGGCGGAATTCGTGGCGAATCAGGAGGGTATTGACGCGGCAATGGTGGATTTCATGGACGAAGACTTTCCTCTTGTCGTCCGGGGGCATTATCTCAACGCTTCACCCGATTATGGCGCGTCACGAGTCAACGCACAGACACTACTGGAAAAGCACAATGGCCGGATGATTATAGTTCCGGGATACGGCGGCATAGACTACCGGAGCCGTTCAATGAAAGCCCTTGGTAGGGGAGGCTCGGACACTGCAGCATTTGCCTACCTTTATGCTTTCAATGCAGACGAGCTTTACATCCTCACGGACGTCAATGGAATACTGGATGGCAATGTGGAAGGCGGGAAAACCGTGCCGGAACTGGACATAGACGAAGTGAAGGATGCCGCCACGCTGGGCGCGAAGCTTCCGGGCAGGAAGGCAGTGCAGGGGCTTGAGCTCTGCTACGCGGAAAATTCGCATCCCGGAGTCTACATAGCCAGAGATGTGCACGGAGAAAGAACTTCCATAAAGAAAGAAACCGAAAAATGCCCTGCGAGGCTTGTTGCCGGGAGAGAGGTGGCTGCATTCCATGTGGCCGGAAAACTGGCAGGCATGGAGGACGCCCTTAGAAAACACGGCATAGATTTTCCTCTCGGTGCGGGCAGCGACTATGCCCATATCGTCGTGGCCGGGGACGTGGCGAGCTATGCCCAAGAAGTCTTGTCTAACTTTGCCATGCGCAAAGGAGGAGACGTGACTGTAAACTCTGCTGTGCCTATGATATATGTAGGAGTGGTGGGCAATGGCATGCCGGACGCGGCTGGCTCTTTGAACAGGGCTGCAGGCACTTTAACGCACTCTGGAATGACGATGGCGTACGGCAGGGATCCCGGCAGGGTTTCGCTGGGATATCTTATAAACGGGGATGCCACGCGACCCCTGCTACAAGATGCCTTGACTGCCCTGCATAAAGAATTTATCAGAAAGTGACGGTCGTTTCTCATTGGCTTCCCTTCCTCTGTGACGAAAGCATACAAGAGGCATTGTGAAAGTGACTTTCCGTGCTCGTGGGTCGTCTTTGGCTTTACTTATTTTCCAAGAAACTCACGCTGGGGACATATGGGCGTGACGCGATTCGAACGCGCGACCCCCTGCTAACCTTTTCGGAAGCGGCAAAACCTTTTTCCGAATTAGAAGGCAGGTGCTCTATCCAAGCTGAGCTACACACCCTTGAAAACTGTTTATCAGCAAAGGAATTTAAGCATAGCCTGAATATAACAAAGCATGACTGTCAAAGTCCTTGTTAATGGCTTCGGAACCATCGGCAAGCGCGTTGCCTGGGCTGTTACGTTGCAGGACGATATGCAGCTCATAGGCGTTGCCAACCGCTCCTTAAACTCGAATATCAAAAGCATGATGGGCGCGCAGGGGCCGCTGAAAGGAACTAAAATATTCTCTATGGAGAACGGCGCGGGATTTGACGGAACGCTGGAAGATGCGCTGTCAAAGGCGGACGTCGTCGTGGACGGAATGCCCTCGGGCATCGAAGAAAAGTTCAAGCCGCTTTATGAAAAGTACGGCGTAAAAGCCGTTTATCAGGGAGGCGCGGACGAGACCATAGCTCCGGTCAGTTTTAATGCCGACGCTAACTATTCCGCTGCTTTCGGGAAGAAAGCCGTGCGCGTCGTAAGCTGCAATACGACTTCGCTGATAAGAACGATACATGCGCTGGACAAAGCATTCGGCGTAGACGAGATATTTGCCAGTCTTATACGCCGCGCCGTGGACCCGGCCGATGATAAAAAAGGGCCGGTGAACGCCGCCGTTCCTGAAACTGAGGTTCCTTCCCATCATGGACCGGACGTTAATACTGTTTTGCCGCACATCAATATTTCCACAGTCGCCGTGAAAGTCCCGACAACGATGGCACACCTTCACACTGTCGTGGGCAAAATGAAGCGGAACGTGACGACGGAGCATGTCGTGGAAGCTTTTCGTAACGCTAACCGCATCGCGCTTTTCAATGCCAAGGACGGCTATACGTCCACGACTGCCTTAATGGAGCACTACCGCGACATAAACCGCCCGCGCGGCGACATGTATGAAGCGGCAGTATGGAACGACTCAGTAAAAGCTGAAGGCAGGAAAGTCTACTGGATGCACGCCGTGCACTCGGAAGCGATAGTGATACCAGACAATATCGATGCCATCCGCGCACTGGCGGGCATTGAAAAAGACGCTACTAAATCTATAGCGAAGACGAACAGGACGCTCGGGATAATTTGATTATGGAGGCGTTGAAAGGTATGTGGGTTCCCAAGGACCTACTTATATATAGTGCTTGATTCTCGCCTGAATCCAGAGAAAATGCGCCCTTACCAACCTCGTAGCAATCTGATTTAAACATCGAATTCTCTGGAACTTGATGCGCAAATACACTGCGAAGAAGACCGACGCACGGCTGAGCGAAACTGTCATACAGCATCGGCGCGTCAATTCCCTCGCAGTGGATTTTTAAAGTTGCCGAGGAACTAAATTTATGGACGCCCACGTGATAGAGAAAAAGTGGCAGGAACGCTGGGAGAACGCGAAGCTGTTCGAGGCAAACGTAGACGCGACGAAAAAAAAATTCTTCGTCACGTTCCCCTACCCATACGTGAACGGCGCGCCGCACATCGGGCATTCCTACTCTTCCATGCGAACTGACGCTTACGCGCGATTCAAGCGGATGCAGGGCTATAACGTTCTCTACCCGCAGGGATTTCACGCCACGGGCGAGCCGATACTTGGCGTGATAGAGCGGCTGAAGAAAAACGACGCAAGCCAGATAGCCACGTTAAAGAGCTTCGGCGCGACGGACGCGGACATAGAAAAATTCAAAATGTCGCCGGAATACCTTGTGAATTTCTGGATAGACAAGTGGAAGCGCGCACTGAAGGCGGCGGGCTTCGCCATTGACTGGCGACGCAGCTTCGTCACGACGACGCTCACACCACAATACTCGCGATTCATAGAGTGGCAATACAACACGCTGAAGAAAAAAGGCTACGTGGTCCAGGGCACGCACCCCGTGATATGGTGCCCGCATGACCAGTCGCCCACGGGCGACCACGACAGACTGGAAGGCGAAGGCGAGAGTCCCGTGGAGTTCACGATACTCAAATTCGCATTCGGCGACAAATTCATATGCGCGGCGACGCTGAGACCGGAAACGGTATTCGGGCAAACCAACATGTGGGTAAACCCGGAAGTGGAATATGAAATCATACTTGTCAACGGTAAAGAAAAATGGATAGTCAGCATGGAATGCACCGAAAAACTGAAGGACCAGTTGAAAACGGTGAAACATATAGGCACTGTCAAAGGTGCGGAACTGGTAGGCAAGTATTGCAGGGCGCCTGTAATAGACAGAGAAATAATAATATTGCCTTCGTCGTTCACAGACCCGAAGATGGGCACAGGACTCGTCACCAGCGTGCCCTCCCACGCGCCGTTTGACTGGCAGGCACTGGAGGATTTAAAGAAAAACCCTTCCGCTCTCAAAAAATACGACATAGACCAGAACGCCGTGAATGCGCTCGTTCCGATTTCGCTGATAAAACTGGAAGGGTTCGGCGAGCATCCTGCGCAGGACATAGTCAAGAAAATGGGCATAACAAGCCAGAAAGACCACGACAAGCTGAAGGAAGCGTTGAAGATAATATACAAGAAAGAGCATCATACCGGAATAATGAAGCCTGTATGCGGCAAGTATGCCGGCATGCCTGTGGAAACAGCGAAGGAGGAAATAAAGAACAGGCTGCTTAAAGAAGGCTCGGCCGACTTCGTGTGGGAAATTACGGGGGATGTCGTTTGCCGTTGCACTACGCCATGTCACGTGAAAATTCTGGAGAACCAGTGGTTCCTGAAATTCTCGGATGATGCGTGGAAAGAGAAGGTGAGGAAGATGCTGGCATGCATGGAAATCTATCCGAAAGAGGCACGAAATAACTTTGAGAACACTATAGAGTGGCTCAAAGACAAAGCATGTACGCGCAAAGGGGGATTGGGCACGCCCCTGCCGTGGGACAAAACGTGGATTGTGGAAACGCTTTCGGACAGCACGATTTACATGGCTTACTACACGATAGCCAGGATAATAAACGAAAGGCACATCCCGGCGGAAAAACTGACGGACGAAGTCTTTGATTATATATTCCTGAACAAAGGGCAGCCGAAGTTTGACGACGAAGCCCTCGACGAGATGCGCAGGGAGTTTGAATATTTCTATCCTCTGGACTTCAGAAACTCGGGAAAAGACCTGATTCAGAACCACCTAACGTTCTTCCTGTTCCACCATGCCGCGATATGGCCGGAGCAGAAATGGCCGTGTGCCATTTCCGTCAACGGCTTTGTGAACGTGGAAAGCGAGAAGATGTCCAAGAGCAAGGGCAATATAATACCGCTCATGAAGCTGATAGGGCAATACGGCTCGGATATCGTGCGCTTTAACATCGTTACTGCGGCGGAGGGTATAGACGACGCCGATTGGCGGAGTGAAGGCGTGAAAGGCGTAAGGGCGCGGTTTGAATTTCTTTACGAAACGATGCGAGACGTTGCGAAAGCGGGCGGAAAGAAAACGGGCGCGGATTTGTATATTATCAATGCCGTGAGGAAGAGCGCTGCTGCGGCGACGGGGGCGTATGAGCAAATGGCTATGAGAACTGCCGGGATGCACGCGCTCTTTGACGCGACTAACGCGTTCAAGTGGTACTTGCGGAGAACGGGCGGCCTGAAGAATGCGAATGCTGACGTGCTACGGAGCGCGCTTGAAACTGCAACGAAAGCGCTGGCGCCGCTGGCGCCGCATCTCTGCGAAGAGCTGTGGGAGATGCTGGGGAAGAAAACGTTCGTTTCTGCTGAACTACTGACCAATGAAAAATATGACGATTCGCATGCGGAAGGAGAGCAACTAATACAGAAGGTCGTGGAAGACATAGAGCAGATAAAGAAGCTGGCAGGCAAGGGGAAGAAGAAGGCTATCGTATACGTAGCCGAGCCGTGGAAATTTGAGGCATACGAAAGGCTTGCCGCAGGCGAGGAACAAAAGAAAGCCCTGACCGCGATGATAAGCGCGAACAAGGCACTGGAGAAGGACATATCGTCCTTCATTCTGTCCGTAAAGGGCAATCCCCCGGCCGCTGCCGGAAGAAATACTCAACTTGCCATTCTCAAAGACGCGTCGGCGTTCATCACAAGAGAAACAGGAATGGACGTGCGTGTGGAAGAGGCGATGGGGCAAAGCCAGAAAGCGCGCTCTTCAAAACCGGAAAAGCCGGGGATATTGCTGGAATAGCTCTTCTATACTGAAGGACATAAATTATTGAACATATTACAATGCCCTTCAGGATATGCCAAAGCCATCAGAACGTTTCCAGACTCTTTATCAGTTGCTTCTTCTCTTCGTCGCGCAGGCGCATCTTGTGGAACATCGCCTCAAAAACTTCTTCCATGTCCGTAAGACGCGCGTCCAGCGACGACTGTAATTTGAATAACTCAAGCACAGCACACCAGAACTGGGCACCCCTTGAATCGGACGCATTCCTGTACGCGTCCCTGTATTTCTCCAGATTCTTCAGTATTACATTCATTTTCTCTTCGTCCTTGGGCGCGAGATAAGACTTCCAGTCTTTCCCGTTATCGCCAACAAGAAAACTTAGCATGTCGTATAGAACGCGGTAAAAACATTAAAAGCGATATTCCGTGGACACGGGCTTGGGATACTGTTAAATGCTTTTTCTTCAAAGAAAGGTGAATGGAAAAAGGAGATTTTGTACTTGTGGATTATGTAGGACGACTGGAGAGCGGCGAGGTTTTTGACCTCACAAAGGAAGACATCGCCAAAGAGGAGAAAATCTACAGCTCGTCTATTAAGTACAGGCCCGTGACCGTTGTGGTGGGGGCGGGCTTCGTCATACCCGGCATGGAAAATGTGTTGCTTACGATGAAGGTCGGCGAAACGAAGCACGTGGAAATAGAACCGCAGGATGCTTTCGGGCAGCGCAATCCTGAGATGATAAAAACGGTCAACAGCAAAATATTCAAGGAGCGCGATGTGGACCCGAAGCCGGGAATGATAGTGGATTTTTCCGGGCTCAAAGGCAGAATACAATCCGCATCGTCCGGGCGGGTCACAGTTGATTTCAACAACCCGTTGGCTGGGAAGAAGCTCGTATACGACATAGAAGCGAAGAAGAAGCTCGTTGAGCCGAAAGAGCAGATAATTGCGTTAATGGAATTCTTCGGCAAAGAGAAAGCCACAGTCTCAATAAGCGGCGGCGTCGCGGAAATAGAGTCGGATTTGCCGAAAGAAATGAATGTGCGGGCGGCGACAGCGATACTCCAACATGTGAAGCCGGAAGGTGCCGCCCTTGTCAAAGTGAAGTTCACGCAAACGTTTGAAGCTAAAACGAATCAGTAAGAAACAAGACTCTTTTCTAGCGACTTGCCGGAAAGAAGATACGATTATTTTTGCTCCCACGGGTCGTGTGATTTATTTGTGAAATCTGATATAAACTACCCGCCACACGATGTATGGCGCACAGCTGTGCGTCTTGGTAGCGGGCGTTATGAAAGGGAAAGGAAAGGACTCTCACGCATGGTTCGGCTTTTGACGGAGCAGGTTCGTCTTCGGTTTTACTTGTTGCGGTTTGGTTGGGGAATGGCACATTAACCCGCTCCTTGTCTCATTCACCTGCTAAAGCAGGTGACTTTCGGTGTGCGGGTTATAAAAGAACGGACGAACCCGCTCTTGCCTCCCAGTTGTGTGTGCATGACGCACCAGCAACGCCGCTTCGGTGGTTTTCAGTGTGCGGGTTATAATGCCCCATCCTGCGCTTTTACTTACAATTCTTTCAGCACAAGCGGCTTATGGAAGTACATCGACGTCTTGCAATAGCTACACGCTACCGGGATGCGCTCTTTTCTCGTTTTCCATACATGCCCGCATTTGCTGCATTTGATTTTCATTACTACTACTATTATTACTACTACTATTTAAAATTCGCCGTTGTAGCGCGCGGAAAACGCTTTCTGGGCTTTAAATAATTTCATCGATTATTTACGATAGTTTTATTGACAGAAGGGTGATTCTATGGGAGTTGGAAGCGGAGAAGCAAGACGAGGAAAATCCGGCGACGACGAATTGAGGAAGATTCTCGAGACGAGAAAGGCGACGATAAAGATAGTAGGCGCCGGCGGCGCCGGATGCAATACAATATCACGCCTCAGTCAGATAGGCGTTATCGGGGCGCAGTCCATCGCGGTAAACACGGATGCGCAAGATCTTCTTTACACGGATGCGGACATCAAGATACTTATCGGAAAAGAGCTTACAGGCGGGCTGGGCGCGGGCGCAGACCCGAAAGTCGGCGAGGAAGCTGCCAAGGAAAACAAGAATGATTTGAAGGACGCGCTGGAAAAGGCGGACATGGTCTTTCTGACGTGCGGAATGGGAGGCGGAACAGGAACCGGTTCGCTGCCGGTTATCGCAGAAATAGCTAAAAAGGCAGGCGCCCTTACAGTAGGCATAGTCACGATTCCGTTCACTATGGAAGGAAGGACGAGGATGAAGAACGCGCAGCACGGGCTGGAAAACCTGGAGAAGGTGGTGGACACTCTTATTATAATACCGAATGACAAGTTGCTGGAAATAGTGCCGGACGTTTCGCTTGCGACGGCGTTCAAGGTCGCGGATGAGATACTCGTAAACGCGGTGAAAGGAATCACAGAACTTGTCACGATGCCGGGACTCGTAAATCTGGATTTCGCCGACGTACGGGCAGTGATGACGCGCGGCGGGCTGGCTATGATAGGAATGGGCGATTCGGACACGGAAACGCGGGCTACCGAAGCTGTGGAAAGGGCGCTGAACAATCCCCTGCTGGATGTCAGCATAGACGGCGCGAGGGGAGCACTGATAAACGTCACTGGTGGCAACGACATAACGATACGCGAGTGCCAGCAGATAGTCGAAGCTGTGGCAGAACGGCTGAACCCCGACGCGAAGATAATATGGGGGGCGCAGATAATGAAAGAGCTCGGCGACTCGATACGCACGATGATAATAGTGACGGGCATAAACTCCCCGCGGATAGCAGACAACGAGAAGAGCTACGTCACCCACAAGAAAAAAGAAATCGAGAAGAGCCTCGGAATAGATTTCGTTGAATAAACTCGAATGGGTGCGCAGAAAAGCATAATATGGGATGCGATGCAGCGAAGCTGCAGGGACGTATACAGCTCGCAAATAGATGAGCGACGGGTAGCAAGTTATAATATGGCATCGACTTGATGCAAACCGGTGCGCCGCGCGCGCCATACCGCATCAAGGGGATATTTAAGCGTTTCTTTCAATTATGGAAAATGGATATACGCGAATCGCTGGCACGAATAAGCAGGGTGATGCAAGTCGCCAGCAAGCCCACTAAGGACGAGTTCGGTCAGAGCGCAAAGATAACGGGCGCAGGACTGCTCCTTATCGGTGCAACGGGATTTGTGATATTTCTGGCAGCTATGTTGTTGGGTGGTAATACATGATATTGACGATAAGGACTACAACCGGCAGAGAGAACGCCGTCATAGAGAGCATAAAAACAAAGACGAAGGCAGGGACGTCGCTAAAGGCCCTGTTTAGGCCGGAAGAGATAAAGGGTTACATATTCGCAGAGGGCGAGGCGGAAGTGGTGGAGGAAGCGGTAAAAAACGTGCCGCACGTGCGCGGGCTTATAGCCAAGGACGTGCCGATGACGCAGATAGAGCGCTTCCTCGTAGCGGAGAAACAGCAGATAAACGTGGGTATAGGCGATGTAGTGGAGATAATCGGCGGGCCTTTCAGGGGCGAGCGCGGAAGGGTGACACGGTTTGACGAGACCAAGCAGGAAGTGACCGTGGAATTTCTGGAAGCGGCTATACCGATACCCGTCACGGTACCGGTGAACTCGGTCATAATATATTCAAAGAAGAAGGAGTGATATCATGGGAAAGAAAGAAACGATTGACGTGCTTGTGCAGGGAGGCAAGGCTACGCCTGCTCCTCCCCTGGGGCCGAGCCTTTCTCCGCTGAAAGTCAACGTCAGCAAAATAGTCGCAGAAATAAACGAGAAAACCAAGAGTTTTCAGGGAATGGAAGTGCCTGTGAAGATAACCGTAGACACGGAAACCAAGGAATACATGATAACTATCGGCACGCCGCCGACTTCGTCGCTCATCAGGAAAGCCGTGGGGCGCGAGAAGCTCCGTCACAAGAAAGATGAAGTCGTGTCAGATGGCGGGAACATAGCCTTTGACAAGATTCTGGAAATAGCCGATTCAAAGGAGAGTAATATGTACGGCGGCAAAAAAGCCCGCGTGAAGCAGGTTCTGGGCACGTGCCTTTCGGGCGGCGTGACCGTGGACGGTAAAGACGCACGAGAAGTGCAACGGGAGATAGATGCTGGGAAGAGGAAAGTTTAGATTTGAGAATATTTTCTTAACGCTTCGGCGAGTTCCAACGCGACTCCATACCGATTGAGGCAGTAAGGGCCGTCTTCGCCCAGCATCGCGGCGATTTGTTGTATGGCATCATTTATAGGATGGTATGAACCTTCAGTGGCACGAGCAAGAACCTGCCTCAGTCCGGATGGCCCGAGTTGTTCCGCAAACGGATCGTTTTGCAGAAAATATATGCATGCACATGCAGGCATCAATCCGCTCATCAACATGCTATCGCAGACAGATTTTAATCCTTTTCCGAAATAGCTGTTTAATGGATTACGATAATACGCTGCTTGCGCTTTACGGGACGGCGCTGGTCGTGATAATAATACTGCTTTCGGATTTATGGGCAATGGCAGGGCTCTTTATTTTCGTTCTGATGATATCGCTTCTGCAAAAGATTCACCTGGAAGACCGTATAGAGGAAGAAATCGCGGGCAGAAAGAGAAACGCGGAACTGCTGCTGAGCAGAGTAGATGCCATCGTGAAGCGCATAGAAGACGCCCGCTATGAAATAAGCAAGTCGTTCTTCGCGGTGGAAAGCAGACTTGAAGATGTGCGGAGCGACTCGCTGAAAGAAATGGACATGAACTACCGTGAGCTGGCGAGAAAGATAGCCGAACTTGAAGCGCGGCTTGACACGGCGAAGAGAACGTACTCCGCGGCGTTGGCGTCGTTTGATGAAAGGATACAGGCGGCTGAGGACGAGTAGCGCCCATGAGGAGACAGTAATAAAATATGTGCCCATTAAACGAATATTTATTCGCGTAATAGTTGTTAGTGAAATTGATTTTGGGCGCTAAGAGGAATATTTTATATACTATTATGATTCTATTAATTGTATGAAGAAAAAAGATTGTGTCTTTTGCAATTTTAAAGACAAGGAAGTTCTATTTTATGAAGACCGTTTATGCTATGCAGTCATAAGTAAAAATCCTATAAACAAATATCATGTATTAATTATTCCTAAAGAGCACTACCAAGAGTTTGTAGAACTTCCTGACGAACTCGCTTCGCACATCTTTCTTGTTGCCAAAAAGATTTCTAAAGCTGTTAGGAAAGCATGCAACCCTGATGCAATATCACATCTTTTTGATGATGATACTTCGAAGAGCGGTTATAATCTGGTTGCACATTACAAGTTTCATATCATTCCTCGATTCAAGAAAGATATGCCTCTGATTGACTGGAGTCCATTAAGAACAGATGAAAGTAGCGAAGCTCGTTCTAAATATGCAAAAGACATTAAGAAATATTTGAAGTGACGCGCCCAAAATCAACTCAAGCCACGCTGCGCTCTCGTTCCGCTTCGCTCCACTCGGGTCACTTAACAAGGGATATACGGTTCGGGGCTCGGCTCGCCCCTCACCCAAATTTTTCTTCCGCTACGCTCCAGAAAAACTTCGTATATCCCTGACGTTATATTCAATTGTCGGCAGAAATATTACGAGGGGGTCGGCTCGCTCTAATTTGGTTTTTTAATCTCCCTTACTTTGAAGAGCATAAGGTTCAAACATTAGAATGTAAGTATCTTCTTCGCTTGTGGGACAATGCTCTATTCTATAATCGCCAACGCGGACTCTGAATATTTTCTCTTTTCTGTTGACTACTCTCTTGACATCACTTGGGAAAGGGTCATGCGTTAGCTTTTCTATTTCTTCAACAATTCGCTTTGCGATTTGTTTTTCAGTCTTCTTTAGAAATTTTCTGGCTTGAGAAGAAAATTCAACAACAAACATTTCATAACCCCAACTCCTTTTTGAGTTCGGAAAGTGGGTTCGTTTTTCCTTCTTTGAGTTCCCGCATACTTTGTTCAAATCGCCTACTTCCCTCTGTAGTCATTATCGTATCTGGATCAAACATGTGCTTTTTAATGAATACGACTTCTTTCCTTAATTCCTTTAGCTCATCGTATATTCTTTAAACGGTAGTTATTTCTGCCATAATACCTCTTTTGCGGTATCTTTATTTAAGTCTAACGGCGGCTTAATGACGGATTTCTGAACTCTTCGCTTCCTCGGAAGCTTGTTTTTGGCAATACTTCAATTTAGCCTTCAGACATTTTACGCCAAAAAGGACTTAACACGAATGTTACGGCTTACTTCGTGCGCCCATGTCCGCCTTTGGCGAACATCGCAAAATCCGATACGTTATATGACATTGGGGTTCGGGCTCTAACTGACTGTTAATTATCTACAAAAATAGAATAAACCTCTTATCGTTTAGCGACAAAGTGATTTTTTCCCACATCTACCGCGTTTTTTTCGGCCATCTTCTTTTTGAATGCTGCCGGGCGATCTATGATTTCTCCAGTTTCACTTACAAAGATATCACCCAAATTCCTGCTGGAACTTCTCAAAGTCTCGGACGTTGTATGACGTCGGGTTTCGGGCTCTCCTCCTTTACCAGAAAAAGTGGCATTGAGTATAGCCGGGTCTCCATCGATAAGAACCGAAACTTCTGTGTCCTTGAGAGGGGGTTACTTTCAAATAATCTCTTTGAGCCATAATACTTTTCCACTCTCTAGCTATTTCTTCCAGTGAAGAAATAGTATAACCTATATGTTCAGGAATCGGAGGTATCCCTTCTCTATGTGGAAAATCTGTAACACATATCTGGGTACTCCCAGCACCACAACCTACAAGACTTTTAAGATACTGGTTGGGAACGTAGAGCAAACCTGATTTGCCAGCCGATACGAATCGTCTACCCGGGTGATACGCCTCTATATGCGGCATTACTTCAGCACCCAGATGATAGTATTCTGCGGGATCTCTAGGGATTCTAACTTCTATTACATCAGAAATATTTTCCAGTCCATCTAATAATTTCCCTAATACCTCATCCCAAGCATGTGTTCTACGTTGCTCTTCTGTCAACGTGGTCATAATTTATCTCCATATCTTTCTTCTGCTTTTTGCTATTACTTCCATACATAAGTATTTAATAATTTTTCGGCGCCCGAAACCCAACGCTTCGCAATTACCTTTGTGATTGATAAGTATAGTAAACTGCGTAATTTGTGTGACATACATTACGCAGTTTACATATAGACAACTGCTAATAATATGTCACCTAAGTTTCGCAGTTATCTATAATTGCTCTATCTCGACAATATTTCAAATATAGGATACGATGCATTCGCAGAATGCGGGCGTTAGTAAAGGAACGGAGAAAGACTTCCTACGCACGGTTCGGTTTTTGACGGTGCGGGTTGTAAAAGCATAATATGGGATACGATTCACGAATGAAATGAGTGAAGGGTATTGGCATACGACGCATTCGAAGAATGCGGGGTATATTTATATACTTTACGGCGATACGTAGTAAAGTCCGTATACTGTCGCGCTTCTGCGGCAGGAGGACGTTTGTATGAAAGTGGAAGACGCGATAAAGGAGATACGAAGCCAGCCGAAGAGAAACTTCGCACAAGGCGTGGAACTTAACATAATACTCAAGAATATAGACCCAAAGAGGCCCGAGCAGCGCTTCAGCAAAGACGTGGTGCTGCCGCACGGCCGGGGAAAGGATGTGAAAGTAGGAATAATGTCCGACAAAATACCGAATGCCATAACCAAGAGCGACCTGGAAAGCATGACAACCGACACCAAAAAGATGCGCGCCATGCTCAAAGATTATAGATATTTCCTCTGCGAACCGCCGCTCATGGTGACGGTCGGCAAGGTGCTTGGAAAATACCTCGGTCCCAAGGGAAGGATGCCCAAGCCCATCATGCCTACGATGTCCGTGGAAAAGATGATGGAGAGCTTCACGAAATCCGTTACGCTGCGGATGCAGGACTCCGTTTCTCTCAACGTGCCGGTGGGCACGGAAAGCATGGAAGATGCGAAGCTCGCAGACAACGTTAATGCCGTACTGAACGAGCTGAAGGCGATGCTGCCCAAGGGTGCCAACCAGATAAAGCGCGTCATACTGAAAACTACCATGGGCAAACCGGTGATTATGGATGATTAAGTCGCGAAAGGCTGAGGAAGTGGAAAAACTGGCTGCTCTTGCGAGAGAGTACTCCGTCATGGGGATACTGAACATAAGGAAAATGCCCACGAAACAGATGCAAAAGATAAAGGCAAACCTGAAGGGCAATGCCACGGTGAAGGTAAGCAAAAACATACTCATCAGAAAGGCAATGGAAAAGGCAGGCAAGGACCTCACTGCCCTCTCGGAGAGTGTAACCGGCGAGACCGCAGTCATATTTTCGAATGACAATCCATTCAGGCTTTTCGCGATGCTCAAGCGCAACCGCATCCCGTCTGCCGCCAAAGCCGGTGACATAGCACCAGACGACATAACAGTCCAGAAAGGTCCGACCGGGCTTCCGCCGGGCCCTGCGATAACCACGCTGCAGAAGCTCGGGTTAAAGACGACTGTGGAGGCAGGCAAGATAGCTGTTGCGGATGACAAAGTCGTCGTCAAGAAGGGCGCGGTGATAACGAAAGAGCTTGCGAACGGCTTTAATCTTCTAAAAATGCAGCCGATGCAGATAGGCGTGGACATGATTGCCGCGTGGGAGCAGGGCACCATTTACACGAGCGACATACTCAATATAGACCAAGACGAATACCGGAAGAGCGTGGAGCGCGCCGTCATGGATGCGTTCAACCTCGCTGTAAACGCCAGCTATCCAACGAAGGATACGATAAATGCGATGATAAGCAAGGCGTTCTATGAGGCGAAAAGCCTTGCGCTGTCCGCAAACATAACGGAAAAGGAATTCATAGGTGAAGTTCTCGCCAATGCTATGCGCGAAGCCAAAGCGCTGGAAGACTTGCACAAAGAGGTGAAAAAATGAACTTAGTGTACGGAGCCCTTCTTCTGCACTCCGCAGGAAAGGCAGTGGACGAAGCGGGAATGAAAAAGGTAGCCGATGCGACCGGTTTCAAGGTGGACGACGTTCAGATAAAGGCGCTCGTTGCAGCGCTTGAGGGCGTCAACATAGAGGAAGCCATAAGCAAGGCAGCAATGCCCGTAGCAGCTGCTGCGCCTGTGCAGGCGAAGGAGGAAAAGAAGGAAGTCAAGAATGAAGAAGACGAAAGCAAGAAAGCCGAAGAGGCAGCCGCAGGTTTGGGCGCGCTATTCGGATAAATTTTTTAATTTTTTTGTTTTCAATTTTATTTGATTAGTTCTTACTTCGGGCTTTGTGTCGTGACTTTTGAGTGAGGGTGTGAAGTGTAAACTGGGCATTTTTATACATTAATACCCTGATAGTCTTATGACTTTGAATGATACCTACACGCGACTCATTGAATTTCTTGACCAACATGGAGCGCATTATAAACTGATTGACCATCCGCCGGAGGGACGAACTGAAATTGTCAGCCCGATGCGCGGCAACAAAGTTTCACAAGCGGCAAAGTGTATTGTTATCATGGTGAAGATCGGAAAGAAAGTAACGAAGTATGTTTTGGGCGTTGTACCAGGCGATGCAAAAATAGATTTGAACGCCGTTAAAGAATTGTTCGGTGGTACATACATCTCTTTTGCTACTCCAGAGATTGCAGAAAGACTGGCAGGCAGTGTTGCCGGTACTATTCTTCCGTTTTCCTTCAATCCCGAGATGGAATTAATCGCTGACCCGTCACTGTTGAAAAACGACGAAATCTATTTCAACGCCGCCCGATTGGACCATTCAATGGCATTGAAAACGGATGACTATGTAGATTTGGCCAAGCCGCGTATTGAGCACATAGTGAAAGATTCCGAGTGATACATCATGCTCACCGACAAGGAACTGAAAAAGAAATTCGTCTTGGAGTTCGCCAAGACCCCGGCGAAGTATTACCCAAATGCCATGGCGGAAACGGGCTTCTCGCGCAAGAAGTGCGCGTCCTGCTTCAGAGCATTCTGGTCCGTGCTGCCGCGAAACGTGTGCGGCGATTCATCGTGCTGCAACGGCTATTCGTTCATCGGCGCCACGCCGGCAAAGAACGTGATGAGCTATCCGGACGTATGGCGGCGCTTCTCGGCGCTGTTGAAAAAGCAGGGCTACGCGCCGATAAACCGTTATCCTGTCAGTGCGCGGTGGCGAAACGACCTGCACTTCGTGGAAGCGTCAATAGATGACTTTATCCCGTACGTCGTCTCGGGCGAGGTGAAGCCGCCGGCCAACCCGCTGGTGGTGCCGCAGCCGTGCCTGCGCTTCAACGACATAGAAAACGTCGGAATAACCGGTGCTCACTACACGTGCTTCGTCATGATAGGGCAGCATCGCTTTGAAAAGCCGGCAGACTACAAAGCCGGCGATTACTTTTTGCATCTGCTGAAATGGTTCACCGAAGGCATGGGCATACCGCTGGAAGAAATAGTCCTGCACGAAGACGTCTGGGCGGGCTCCGGCAATTTCGGGCCGTGCATTGAATTTTTCTCGCGCGGGCTTGAGTTGGCTAATCAGGTTTACATGCAATACCGCCAGACAGAGAGCGGCTATGAAGACCTGCCGCTGAAAGTGCTGGACATGGGGATGGGGCAGGAAAGGAACGCATGGTTCTCGCGGGGCGCGCCCACGAGTTACGAGACGACTTTTCCCACCGTGCTGGATTATTTGAAAAAGAAAGCGGGCGTGAAGACGGATGAAAAAGCCGTGAAAGAGTTCCTGCCTTATGCTTCTCTGCTGAACGTGGATGAAGTGCAGGACGTAGCAAAGGCGTGGAACACCGTAGCGAAGAAGACGTCATACGACGTTGCGGCGCTGAAAGAGCGCATACTTCCGCTGGCTGCTCTATATTCCATAGCTGAACACACGAGGGCGCTACTTTTTGCGTTAAACGACGGCACGTTGCCGAGCAACGTCGGCGGCGGCTATAACTTGCGATTAATACTAAGAAGGGCGTTTTCGCTCGCAAGAAAACATGAATGGGAAGTAGATTTCGCGAAGATAATGGAGATACACGCGTCCTTCCTTGAAAGCATGTATCCAGAGCTGAAGAGCTCGCTGAAAGCCGTGCCGGAAATAATAGCTTACGAGCAGGAAAAATATGACGCGACGGGAAAAAAGAGCCGCGAAATAATAGCGAAACTGAAGAGCGTGGACACGGAGAAGCTGATAGAACTTTACGACAGCCACGGGATAACACCGGAGACTGTGAAGAAAGAAAAGCCGGACGTGAGGATACCGGAGAACTTCTATCCGATGGTGGCGGAGCGCCACAGGCATGCGGCGAAGAAGGAGACGAAGATGCTGGATGTCAATGCGCCGGCGACGGAGATGTTGTACTATAAAGATGGCAGCGCCCGCACATTCACCGCCAAATCATTGGTGATAAAAGACGGCTGGGTTGTGCTGGACAGGACGCTTTTCTATCCTGAAGGCGGCGGGCAACAGAACGACACCGGAACGATAAACGGCGCCCGTGTAACGGACGTGCAGAAATTTGCCGGCGTGATAGGGCACAAGATTGAGAGCGTGCCGTTCAAAGCGGGCAGCACCGTGAAAGGGACAGTTGACGATGACAGAAGAAACCGCCTCATGGCGCACCACAGCGCGATACATATAGTGAACGGCGTGGCGCGCAAAATACTGGGAAGCCATGTCTGGCAAGCCGGCACGCTAAAAACGCCGGACAAGGCGCATATAGACCTGACGCACTACAAGGCGCTTACCGACGAGGAACTGGATGCGATAGAACGGAAAGCAAACGAAGCCGTGGAGAAGCACGTCCACGTTTCCAAGCGCGTCATAGAGCGAACGGACGCCGAGAAAAAATACGGCATGACGATATACCAGGGTCCGGCAGTGCCGGCCAAAGAGCTGAGAATAATAGACATGGATGGCGTGGACGTGGAAGCATGCGGCGGCACGCATGTCGACAACACGGCGGATGTCGGAAAAATAATAATAACCGGAACGGAAAAAATACAGGACGGGATAGTCAGGCTCACGCTCGTGGCAGGAAAGGCCGCGGAAGAATACCATGCGAAAATGAGCGCTCTGCTAAAGGAAACGGAAAAAATACTCGGCACGACTGATGTTGTGGGGGGAGCGGAGCGGCTTTTCAGCGAATGGAAAAACATGAAAAAGGAGCGGGAAAAGAGTGCCATGGCAGGCGCGGAAGCGCTGCGTGGCACGCGCGTCGCGGTTCTGCCGCTTTCACGCGCGGAGCTGCTCGTCGTGACAAAAGCGGGCGGGACATACATATTATTCGGAAGCAAAGACCACAGTATAGTGGTGACTTCTGAAAGTGGTAGCGCCGAAAAGCTTTTCGCAGAAGCCGTCAAACTTTGTGGAGGGAGAGGAGGCGGCGAAGGCGCGATAGCGCAGGGAGTTTACGAAAAAGAGCCTGATGAGAGCATGATCAAGAGAATGAGGAAGATTGTGGATGGATGACGTAAAACGAATGAAGCACGTGGCTGCTCTTCTGCGAGTGAGCGTGGAAGATGTGCCGAAAGTGCTGAGGCGCTTCGCTGAAGATATCAAGCAGGCAAAAGGCATCGGGAAGGCTTGAAAACGAGCACCGAGCAGAGCGCTTCCCTTATACTGGTTTCGTCCGGCTCTTTGATTGTTGTCGCGTTGATTGCGCTTTGCAATATTACATAAGTTTCATTTGAGCGCATCATTTCAACAATAAGCTGCTTCTGGCCGTCGATTCTTACCATCTCGTCCGGGAGCGTCGCCGAAAAATCAGCAATGCTCTGATTATCGTAGTAAAGTTTCATGAAAGTGAAGCCTGAGGATATATAAGCGCTTTCCGTGGCGCCATCTATGGCGTAGTCAACAACGAAGGAGTCAAGCTTCTGCATGTCTGCTGCGCCACCGGAGGCGCCGAATCCGGTTATAAAAAATGCGAAAGACGAAAATATCATCGTTGCTGTTATAACAAGAGCTCCTATCTTCTTCATATCGCGTGGCATTTTATCACTCTTTTATCAACAGCGAGCCTTTTTAAGAATTGCCCCCAGATTAAACGAGGGTTCTATTTGAAAAAATATCTGGTTCTGGAAAACGGCACGATTTTTGAGGGCATTTCTTTCGGGTTTGACGGCGAAACGAGCGGCGAAGTCGTGTTCAACACGGGTATGACAGGCTATACAGAATCGCTTACTGATCCTTCGTATAAAGGGCAGATACTTTGCCAGACTTACCCGCTGATAGGCAATTACGGCGTCCATGAGAAAGACGCCGAATCTTCGTCTATTCATGTCAAGGGCTATGTTGTCAACGAGCATTGTGATGAGCCGGAGAACGGGAAAACGATGGACGCGTTTCTTAAAGAGCACCACGTTCCGGGAATATCGGGAATAGACACGCGCATGCTCGCTAAGACGTTACGCACGCGCGGAACAATGTTGGGAGGGATATTCAACTCTCCCGTTGCACGCGAGTTGTACAACCCCAACAAGGACGACCTCGTTTCGATGGTGACCACGCGGGAAATAAAAGAATTCGGAACAGGCAAGACTGTGGCGCTTATAGACTGCGGCGTGAAGATGAATATAATCCGTTCGCTGATACAGCGAAACTTGCGCGTCATCGTGATGCCTGCAACGTCCAGTATTGATGATATAATGGCGCTTAATCCGAGCGGACTGGTGGTGTCCAATGGGCCAGGGGACCCGCAGAGCACGCGTTATGTCGTGGACACACTACGGAAGTTCATCGAATACAGGCTTCCGACGTTCGGAATATGCCTGGGCATCCAGCTTCTGGGGGGCGCACTGGGCGCAAGTACTTACAAGCTCACATTCGGGCACAGGGGGCAGAATCATCCATGCATGGACACGAAGACGAAAAGATGCTACATGACTTCGCAGAATCATGGCTTCGCCGTGAAAGACCTGCCGGAAACTCTGGAAGCGACAATGGTGGACATGAACGATGGAACGATAGAAGGATTCACACATAAAAGGCTGCCCGTATTCGCCGTGCAGTTCCATCCAGAAGCTGCGCCGGGCCCGCAGGATACTTCTTTTCTCTTTGACAAATTCACGAGGATGCTATGATGAACGTACGTAAAGTTCTGGTTATAGGAAGCGGTGCGATAAAAATCGGAGAAGCGGGTGAATTTGACTATTCGGGCGCACAGGCAATAAAGGCACTGAAGGAAGAAGGTATAGAAGTCGTGCTTGTCAACCCAAACATAGCGACTATACAGACAGATTCTAAATTCACGGACACGGTCTATTCGGTCCCGATAAAGCCTGCGTTCGTGGAGAAGGTGATAGAAAAGGAGAGACCGAACGGGATATTGCTGGGATTCGGCGGGCAGACCGCGCTTAATTGCGGGATAGAACTGTATGAAAGCGGCGTGCTGCGAAAGTATGGCGTGAAAGTTCTCGGCACGGGCATGGAGAGCATACGGAAAGCGAGCGACCGTGACTCATTCAGAACGCTAATGCTGGAAATCGGCGTGCCGATACCGTTGAGTAAAAAAGCCACGGATGTCGAAGGAGCTCTAGCCGCGGCCAAAGAAATAGGATATCCCGTGATAGTGCGCGTAGCATACACGCTCGGCGGATACGGCTCGGGCATAGCTTACAACGATACAGAGCTCAGGGAGATATCATATCGTGGACTGTCTTACAGCAGAATAAGGCAGTTGCTGATAGAGGAGTATCTGGACGGGTGGAAGGAGATAGAATACGAAATAGTCCGCGACTGTGAAGACAACTGCATCATAATATGCAACATGGAAAACATGGACCCCATGGGCGTCCATACCGGCGATTCCATAGTGGTCGCTCCCTCGCAGACGCTCAGCAATGGCGAATATCAGGCTATGCGTACCATGGCTTTCAAGGTGGCTCGCGCGCTTGACATCGTGGGCGAATGCAATATACAGTATGCCGTCGAGCCAAAAAGCGGCGCATTCAAAGTCATAGAAGTGAATTCGCGGCTTTCAAGAAGCTCAGCTCTTGCAAGCAAAGCCACGGGATATCCAATAGCCTACATAGCGGCGAAACTTTCGCTCGGGCATCCGTTGCGTGACTTAAAAAACAAAATAACCGACACGACTGCGTTCTTTGAGCCTGCATTGGATTACATCGCAGTTAAGATACCGCGATGGGACTTCAGAAAGTTCAAAGGTATAGCCATGGCGCTCGGTCCGCAAATGAAATCCGTGGGAGAAGTCATGGCTCTCGGGAGGACGTTCGAAGAAGCCTTGCAGAAGGCCGTGAGGATGCTTGATACCGGCAGTGAGCTTACGTCGCTTGACTGCGCCGTGGATAAGGAGAAGCTGCGCATCCCGAATGAAAAAAGAATTTACCATATAGCCAACGCGCTTAGAACGGAGAGCGTTGAGCACGTGGCTTCCCTCACAAAAATAAGCCCGTGGTTCATATACAAAATCAAAAATATCACGGATGCGGAAAAGAACGCCTTGCTCGACAGGGAGAATCTCCGCAAGCTGAAGAGAATGGGGTTCTCCGATAAAAGGATAGCCTCGCTCACGGGCATGGGCGAGAGTGACGTCAGAAGCCTGCGCAAATCTTTCGGAATAATACCAGTCGTGAAGCAGATAGACACTACCGCGGCAGAGTGGGAAGCCAAGACGAACTATCTATATCTCACATACTGGGGCAGTGAAGACGACATTATCTTTGAGAAAAAGAAAAAAATCGCCGTGCTGGGCTCCGGATGTTACCGCATCGGCTCTTCCGTCGAGTTTGACTGGTGCTGCGTCAACATGGCATGGGCGATGAAAAAATACGCGGATGAAATAATAATGATAAATTATAACCCGGAGACCGTCTCCACTGATTATGATACGGTCGATAAACTTTACTTCGATGAATTGACGCTTGAACGGATACTGGATATAACAGACAAAGAAAATCCGGAGGGCGTCATAGTTTCCGTGGGCGGGCAGATACCTAACAATCTCGCGCTGCCGCTCGCCGAACAGGGCGTGAAAATACTGGGAACGTCCGCGCAGAACATAGACAATGCCGAAGACCGCTCCAAATTCTCTTCGTTGCTTGACTGCATCGGCGTGAAACAGCCCGAATGGGCGATATTGAGCAGCATTGAAAGCGCCAAGGCATTCTCAGAGAAAGCGGGCTATCCCGTGCTTGTGCGCCCGTCTTACGTCCTGTCCGGCTCTGCGATGACTGTGATATTTGACGACGCGCAACTTGGCGCGTATATGGGTGGCATGAACGGGGAGAAAAACGTCACGATTTCCAAGTTCCTTACAAACGCAAAGGAAGTGGAGATAGACGGCGTGCGGGGCGAACGCGTCTACGTAGGCGCGATACTTGAGCATATAGAGAACGGCGGCGTGCACTCCGGGGATGCTACAATGGTGATACCTACAGTGACGATAAGCGAAAAAACGAAAGATACGTTGAGAAGCATAGCCGTGAAAGTTGCGGACGCGCTGGATATACGCGGACCTTTCAACATACAGTTCCTGGTGAAGGACGGTGACGCTTACGTCATAGAGTGTAACGTCCGCTCGTCCCGCAGCATGCCCTTCGTGTCGAAAGCAACGGGACGGAATCTTATGGACATAGCGGCGCGCGCGATAATGAACGAACCCATGAGCGAAGAGTACGCCGAGCCTTCGCGGTATTGCGTCAAGTTCCCGCAATTCTCATTCACCCGCATGGGCGCCGACCCGCTCACTGGCGTGGAAATGGTTTCCACGGGCGAAGTGGCGTGCTTCGGCGCCACGTTCGGCGAGGCGTTCATGAAAGCCGCCATTGCCGGCGACGTGAAGCTGCCGGGGGAGGATTCGGCTATATTCGTCACAGTCGGCGGGGACAAATCGCGGATAGAGGGGCCCATGCGAATGCTGTCGACAAAGTTTAGGATTTACGCGACGGATACGACAGCTGATTTTCTGCGCAGCAAAGGGATAAAATGCACAACGCTTTACAAGGTGAACGAGGACAGGCAACCCAACCTTCTTGATTATCTCATTGAAAAGAAACTGGACATGGTGATAAACATTCCCGACCTGTCACAGAACGCGCAGCAAGTCTTGCAGGACGAGGCACTGATAAGAAAGAAGGCTACGGAATTCGGCGTGCCCGTCATAACAAACATGGAGTTGCTTGATGTGGAGGCGCGCGTGCTTAGCTCGATGAACCTCGAAGACCTTGTAAAGGTGTGAATTGAAATTAACGGGAGCACACTTTGCCATATATAGGATTCTTTTGACTGTTTCATGGTTTCTCTGATATATCATTTATCTGTTGCCACAAAAACTCTTCCTGTCTACGTAGGAACGGCGTCTTGCCGTCACCGGAACCAACGCCACTGTATGACGTCGCGTGCATGGCATCTTCATAACCGTAATTGTACACGACCGCCTGACCGCGTCCCGTGCCCAGCACTGCGATGATAGGAGCGGCGTTTATTATTGCCGCAGCGCCTTTGACCAAGTCCGGATAATTGTCTCCTATGTAGCAATACGTTTTCGGGTCATTGTGCAACAATGCCGCCATCAACGCCGCTTCCCTGTAGCCAACTTGGCCTGCGCGCATATAACCCCTGCCGCGCCTCTGCGCCATCGCCCGGCGCGGCTCAAGAACCATGACGCGGGTGCATAATTCGGCTATGTTCCTGTACTGTAGCATTTTCTCTTCGGTGGTTGCTACTCCGCCCGGCATTTGGAAAAAAGAAGTAGCAGCAGGCACGGCCAAGACACCTGCGAGGTATTTTCCTACTTCCGATGGAATGCCGGGTATGCGCGAAACTATTTGCTCGTGAAAGAAATTAGAAACGCCGTCTTGCCCGTATATTTTGACATCCCCATGCATAGCAAATATGCAGGACAGAAAATAAATAGCCCCGGGCGGATTCGAACCGCCGTATCCAGCTCCAGAGGCTGGCATCCTGGGCCACTAGACGACGGGGCTGCTGCAGTAAAGAGAGCGGGAGAGTTTAAAAATCCACGCCATTAAGCAGGCGGTTTTGCGCGGCTTTTCTTTTTACTACTCGCAACTGTCAAATATCCCGCAACCGCTTGGAGCCGCTCTTTGTTATCAGATAGCACGTAGAACCAACGGGGTTTATCACGGTCACAAGGTCTTTTTCCAAGAGTCCACGGGTGGCGACATCCAGAATGCTCGTGGCATCCCTGCCAGAGGCGCCGTTGTTTTTTCGCATGAACTCACGAAGCTCGGTCTTCGTTACAAGCTGGGCGTCGCCTATCTTTTTCAGCAGTTTCTCTTCCGCGGGCGTGAGCTTCATGTCATCACAAGAACCATTCAAATGATTTAACAATACCTATAAAATATCAAATATAAAAGCATTTTGGATGTAATACTGGTGATAACATGCCTATAATCGCGGTCAATTTCAGAAAGATAGAAGCCGTAAACAATGAGAAGAAGGTAACCGGCGGAATGAACGTAAACAGCACGCCGAAGATAACCGATGTCAAAAAGCGGGACAAGGTTTTTGACATCAAAAACGTGCTTTCGATTGAATACACTTACGAAACGAAATACGATCCTGCTGCCGGGCACGTAACCATAGAAGGCGAGGTGCTTTATAGCACGGACAAGGTGGACGGCATCGTTGCGACGTGGAACAAGGAGAAGAAACTTGACGACGACATCGCAGTGGACGTTCTCAACACCATATTCAGGCAGTGCATATCCAAAACTATTTCCATCGCCGCTGACTTGCGCCTCCCGCCTCCTATACAGTTCCCGAACGTCGTGAAAGAAGAGAAGAAGTGAACGGAGATTTGATGCCCCGGTTTTCTCCAGGCAAAGAGCGAAGGCGCGTTGCAAAAGTTTTTCGCAAACAAGAACGTCACTGTCACGATGGAAGATATAACTGATTATTTAACGTGGGTTTCCGGAAATCCACGGTACCGATATGATGAACGCGAGCCTTGCACAAAATCCAACGGACTGACTGCCGCAGAACTGAAAAGAATGCAAAGCGCGAGCATGCCGGATATTCGGCATAATCCGAAAAACCACCCAAGGCCGCTGAAGCTTCTAAAAGATTCTACATATAATATAGGTAGCCACTTTAACCCTCACAAACGCGGGGGAGGTTAAAGTATATTGTAGAGAATATATTTATGAAATCATATAATGAATCGCTATTAATTGTAGTATATATTATTGAAAACATATGAAATAGTATATATAAAAACCGTCCTTATGCCTAACATAAAAACTATGACTCATCCTCCGTTATAGAGCTGCTGCCCGTATCATCATCCTGCGTTTCCTTGTCATTTGTGTGACGCGCTTGCCCTATTGTCAGTATATCGTCAAAATCTTTGCTTATCCGCCGCGTCTTGCGGAAAAACGCCTTCACGGAAGATTCAACTTTGTCCATGAGCCTGTTAGTCGTATTGGCGGTAAGAATATGTCCCTTGGCGCTGCCACTCGGTGTCTTTACGAATTCCACCAACCCGAGAGAACGCCATTTCCTTAGCTCTTCATACGTCTGGCTCTGCGAAACGCCCAGAACCGCGCTTATCTGTTCCGTGGAGAGAGGAATATCGTCTTTTTTGTATTTAAGCAGTTCCAAAAGAAGTTTTGCGTGATTTGCCCTGCTCTCTTTGCGTTTCAAGCCAAGCCGACGCACCCAGACGTCTGCCATATGCTCGGCTGTTACGGAGTCAAGCTGGTCCGGCGGGGAGACGCGCTGGAATACTATATCGGATAATTTGCGCTTCACCATTATAACCTCACTAACTCTATATTGGCATCCTTGAGCAGTTTCGTGCCTAAATCATCAGGATAGTCGTGCATTGCGACCACTTTCTTCAGGCCTGCGTTGATTATCATCTTGGCGCACTGCGTGCAGGCGGTGAACGTGGTATATAATGTGGCCCCTTCTGTGCGCATCCCGTGCCGCGCCGCTTGGACGATGGTGTTTTCTTCGGCATGGCAGCAGCTGCATTTTTCCAGTGCAGCGCCGGACGGCACGTCCGACGAACAACGGACGCACCCGCCCTCGTTGCAGTTCTTTATTCCCGCGGGCGTGCCATTGTAACCCGTGGATATTATCTGCCTGTCTTTCACAAGCACCGCTCCTATCATGCGGCGGGAACAATTGGCGCGCCCTGCCACAGCCATGGCAATACTCATGAAATATTCGTCCCAACCGGGCCTTTTCACGAGCACTTTTGTGCCGCCCTGGGTCGGGGTTTTGCTGCTGATTGTGCCTGTAAAGAGGGTATTTTTGCCGTCGCCGACGCTTTTTATGTTGGGCATAAGCCTTCTTTTGGCGGCGCGAAAACTTAAAGCTGTTTCATGATTAAGGCGGAATGGCACGGCAAAAGCGGCACTTCCTGCTGATTCGGCACATAACCTTGCTAGCGATGAAAGGGCCCCCGTCCTGAGCAGTTTTGTTTTTTCCGTGTGCGAGTCGGAATAACTGGTTTTGATTGGAATACGGCGTTTATTGACTTTTGCACTGCCGGAAGACGCCAAAAAAATTCAGAATTTGACAGGAGTAATGGAAAAAATATTTTTGCGCCCATCATGTGATTTTATTGTATTATTACAGTCCTATAGCTTTCCTCACGTCGTCCTCTATCCCCGGCCGTTTGATACCTTTGAAGAGTAAAGAGGGTCTATCGCCCCTATACTGCTTCACTTTTTTGAGCAATTGTGAGTAAGTAAGCCCGCCGGATACATAAGATGGCGGCTGCGGCGGCTGTGTTATTGTAATCTCGTATAATAAATGCCCCCTCCCTCTCGTGGTTGTGATCTCCAACGTATAACGTTTTGACATAATGTCGTACATCCCATAAAAGCATTAATAATTACTGTCCATTCCGCCTTTTGAGCGGAATGTTTTATGTTAGGCTTGTGACATACTTTTCTATATGGTTTTATATATAATGTTTTATATGTATTTTATTATATGCTTTCTTTTATATTGTTTCTAATTTATATTTTGTATTCACGCCTTTTTGTTTCCTGCAACTCTCACATAAGAATTCTAAGGACGCGCTTTGTGTGTAAGCGCGCGGCTCCCTGTGCCGATGGAAAGCATTCTATATCCGCTCGCCATTTAAAGTATTCGCAAACGATATGAAAACCGTAAAATGAAAAAATTAAATATTATGAAAAAAGGAAAAAACGCCTACCTTTTCTTCCTGGCATGCTTCGCCTTTTCGGGCATGCAGCATATCTGGGACTTGTAATACTTCGCCGCGGCCATCACTGTGAGGCCTACGAAATACTGCGCTACTAAAACGCCGGTCGCCATGTCCAAAGCCAGCATCGGGCGCGCAGTCCACTGATACGCGAGGGCACCTACCAGCAATACGAGCGACACCGCTCCCAATATGCCGTATGCTATGCAACTTTTGCACATTTTTCATTCACCTTATTCATCTTTTATTTCACCGGGTCGTACCCGCTACCTGCGCCGTTACAGCGAAGGATGCGGAACGCGCCCAGCATGAAGCCCACGAAGGGCCCCCTCTTCCTTATCGCCTTTTTTGCGTAAGAAGAGCATGACGGAGTAAACGGGCACAGCTTTCGCACGCCCATCTCTTTTTTGATAACCGGATTGATATGCCTTTTGTAATAATTTATATTATCCAGAAGGAAGCCTTCTTTTGCGGGGACGCTGCGGATATTTCCAGCCCATTTACACAGCGCCCGGAAAAGACCGGCATCACAACACTGCCCTTTCATTTGCCCTTGCTCCTCAGCTTTGAAAACTTACGCAGCACTTCCTCGAAGCGCTCAGCTAACTCTTCGCCATCTTTTGTGAGCTTCACATACTTCGTCCTGCCGGACTTGTCAAAACTAACAAGGCCCATTTCCCGGAATATTTCCAGAAGCTTTACAGTATGAGAATACGTGCAGTCTGTTTCTTTCGCAAGGATAGAAACGTACTTCGCATCGCCCATCTTCACGCTTATCAGAAGCTTCACGGGCTTCTTCCGCAGGAAAAGATACTCCAGCTCTTTAGTCATCATTTTGAATTATGCGAATCCCTGCTTAAATAGATGACATATAGCCCGCATCATATAGCATCGGACATAAATATATAAAAATATTACGATGCCCGTGCTGTATCTCGGATGCCATGCAGCTTTTTATCTCCCCACGTGTAAAAATGCTCATGGAACTGACGCTCCAGCCTATAAGGCGGCTTATTTTCCGCGCCGGCGCGAAACGCGTTTCGGATAGCGGCGCAAGAAAACTGGCGGAACTCATGGAAGCGCGCGCGGCGAGAATCGCCGAGGAGTCGTGGAAGCTCGCGAAGCATGCTGGACGAACAACGGTCATGAAAAAAGACGTGCGGATGGCGGCGAAGCTCGGAAACAAGGAATAAACCGATTTACTTTCGCATAGCTCTTCCTTTCCGCAACGCCACTTCGGGCAAAACGAATCCTGCCTCCTTGAAAGCACCATACGTCATGCCAAGATATTTGGGGCCGTAACCCCTGTAGCCGTCTTCCAACAAATATTCCCTACTCTGCGCATCGGCAAAAAGCTCCTGAACGCCGCCTACGGTGTGTGGTTTCTCGCGCGAAGTTAATAATCCGCCCAATCTGGAAGCAGCGGCAAGCCCTCCCGTCCCCTTCCATGGCAAATAAGCTATACTCGTATCTGGGCCTAGTGGCGACGGTTTCTGATAATGTCTCATCAATTTGTCAATGGCTTTAGATTCTAATTGGGAGACTCTTTTTTCGCTAACACCTAATTCGTGGGCGATTTCGCCTCTGGGTTTTGGTAAGCCGAGTGCTGCTTTAAGAATCGTATAGTCTCTCGGAGTTATAACCGCTTCGGTATAAGCCTGCCGAAGTGCCCTCCTAAATTTTCTGTTGTCTTCTGACGTTCTATTATCTTCCAAAGCATCTAATAATCTGCCAAATAGAATGTTACTGGGACGGTTGCCAGACATTTTCTTTTTTATGGCAAAAGCCTATTTAAACGCCGTTCAATCCCGTATTCCCACTTCGGTCACGGAGAAAACGGCTTCGCCTTCCGGAAGATTCGGCGAGTCTATCATCCGCGCGACGCGCTTGCCCTGCTTGCCTTTGCGCAAATAGAGGCGATACGTGGAAG
>DATDXW010000065.1:0-3239 GCA_035289125.1 archaeon
TGCAACGTGGCAGGGAATCTATGGTATCGTCTTCGGGCGGCGTGAATACTTCATTATAACTGCCGAGCGTTGTGTCGAAATTATCACACGAAAATCCTACGAAGGTTATCTTCAAGTTTCCCTGCTCTATACGATTGTTAACCAGCCTGCCACTGCCTGTGTGCCGCACCACGGCTTCAAACGTCGCGCCGCGCTTGTTAAGGATGAAATTCCTGTTCACTAATGAAAGGTCTATCTTGATGGGTCCGCTGCCGAGCGTTGACGCTGCTTGAAGGTCTACCTTCTGCCCGGCGCGCTGCAACGCTTTTATTTCTTCCGTGTTGACGACGACAGGACGGTAAATGCTGTTTGCCATGAAATTGTGCTCAACAGCGAACCGCAACTCAAAGTCCGTGGAAAGCTTGAGGATGTCGTCGGATGACGGAGCCCGTAATTTATAATTCACCAAGTGCTGGGCGCCCGGCGCAAGGCTGGTAAGGTTGCATTTATTCCCAGTGCACGACTCTGTCTGCCCTTCCGGTTTGCATACTGCTACAGTTGTCGCGGTGTTGCACAACGTTTTTGACTGGCTGTCCTTGAAGCTGGCGGCGTCAAAAAGGTCAACCTTTAGATTAGTCAGCGATTCTGTCTTGTCCAGATTCTCTATTATGAACGACAAGTCCACCGTGTCGTCCGGGAGCACGGGCGAATTTGGTATGGTGTCTATGTTCTTTATCGCCACGATGTCCGACGCCTCCTCCAATACGGGCGTGGCGACTTGTATCTCGTTCTGCCCGAAATCTATCTGGCT
This sequence comes from archaeon, assembly GCA_035289125.1. Taxonomy (GTDB): domain Archaea; phylum Aenigmatarchaeota; class Aenigmatarchaeia; order GW2011-AR5; family GW2011-AR5; genus JACQID01. The sequence continues at coordinate 791 of DATDXW010000065.1, forward strand.
CGTGCATCCTGACGCGAATAATATGGCGAAAAGCAACCCGTATTTGAGCATAAGACTTATTAACTCTCCTACGTTAAAAAGCATTATGATTGATTTCATCCAGCGCTGGTATGTAGACCCGATAATATACGGGACGGGCTACAACCCCGTGAACACGATAACGTACGGGATTGTCCTGCTCGCTTCGCTGGCTGCCGTCTATACACTGCTGAAGAAAGCGAAAATAAATATTGACCGCCATTTCTTTGTCTCGCTGGTGCCGTTCATACTCTTTGGAGCGCTGCTGCGGAGCTATGAGGATTTTCTGGAAGCAGGAAACGTGGACCTGGGCATATTCACTATCGCTTCAGCAGAAGGCCCGCGGAATCTCCTGCTCGTTTCGCCGTTCATGTACATGACAGTTGCAGCGATTGCGCTCGTTTCGCTGGCTGTTGCGGTTGCATCGGGCAGGCTTGCCCGTGTTCCGTACTACAAAATTCTCGGCGGCATTGGCGTGGTTCTCGCTACAATTGTCTTCACCATGGTCGCGCCGCACGTTAACGACTTCTTCGCCGCGGGCGTCATGCTCGCGCTCGCGGCGGCGTGGCTCGTTGCGCTGCTTGCCTTCAGGAAATTCGTCGCGCCGCGCTACGGAAAATTAAAAAATCTGCTGACAAAAGAAAATACATTCATAATCGGGGTGCACACGTTTGACGCTTCCACCACGTTCACGGCAATTCAATTCTACCCGTATTTTGAGCAGCACTTCCTGCCGGGCTTTTTCATTTCCCTCTTCGGCCCGGCCGTGATGTTCGCACTGAAGCTCGCTGTCGTGCCGGCGGCGCTTTATTACATAGACAAAGAAACGAAAGACGGCGAGAAAAGAACTCTTCTAAAGCTGCTTGTGCTGATACTCGGGCTGGCGCCGGGGACGAGAAACTTATTCAGGCTTGCTATGGGAGTTTAAGGCATAATGCTCGTAAAATACGGGTTGTTCTTCAATCTTTTGCGGTCTTCATCAATGAGCCCCACGTATGGATAATCCCCGGTATTTGACATCACGGTTTTAGTATAGACAGGGTCTCCTTCAGCGTAGCCATAACCATCCGGATGAGGCACTCTAAACGCATGCCCCAGTTCATGTGCAAACCCTCCCACGATTCCCCCTGCTATATTCCCTGGCTCTATCCAAGACGGGCATTTTTCCTTTGCTGTGCTTTTGTCATCCGCGTAATAAGCTTCGTTCGGGAAATACTCGTCTTTCAGTCTCTGACAATTTCCGTCTATGCCGGCGAACACGCCAGCATCTCCTATTATCGCGTAGCCTCCGCCTAGTTCGTTGGGAGTGCCACCCGCGAATGCGCCGCCTCCCATTGCCAGTATCCATAGTATCCTATTAGTGCCGTCTGTGTATCCCTTTGTTGCCAGTTCTTTTAGAACGTTGCCACCGAATCCATCACATTTGTTGTTAGTGCCGTTGCACCAATACCATTCTCCATTGTGCTCCCCTCTCACGCCCACGACCAGAAAACGCCTGAACGTGTTTCCGCCATTTTTCGCTGCATAAAAAATCTGGGCATTGGTTGCCGTGGACGCAAACCATTGAACCATTTCATCGTCGTTCTGATAATAGTCGGTTGGGAGAAACACTATAGGAACTACCGTGGATAGTTTGGTTGTGGTGTCAATAATCACAGGCGGCGAGTTAAACGTCCCGTCGGGCAGGCACATTGATGGTATCGCCCAGTCTGCGTATATGCCTACGGAGCTTGCTTCATCTGCCAGGCTCGCACCATCGACGTGCAAAGAGCTTGCGCTTATATCTGAAGTCGTCTTCAATATATTCAAGCACCTGCCTCTGTAATTATCGTGCTCGTACAGCGTCACGCTCGCGCCTGCCGGCATGCTTGACGGTATTTCAACGGCTGACACTTTATCGTCAATCTCCTTGAGAGACATGCTTTTGCTTATTTTCAGCGACTCGCCGTTCTTTCCATCGGGGAGCGCATCCTTGTATAGTATGACGGGCTTAAGCAGCGTTAGCTTTGCCGATACAGGAATTGCCGTTCCTGCCTTTATGGCGTTGCCGACGATGTCGTTCTTTACCAGCCCCGACGTTCCGGTGGGCGGCGAATAACGGACTTTCACGTCCTTCTGGGCGCGGAAGCCGTAATTATCCAGCTTCGCGGTTATCAGCCCTGTCTTCGTTTCCGTGGCGGGCGCGGCGGTGAAGGTGCATGAGAAAGCAAAAAGTGACGAGAACTTGTTGGGCTGGATGTCCACGTAGCCGTTCGGCTTGACCGTTATCTGATAATAATCATCGTTCCGTGTTGAAGAGACAGCGCCGTTGCCGCAGGTTAAGCTCGAGCCGATGGAAGCCGGCATCCTTATTATAATAGGCGTGTCCTTGTTAAGGAAGACGTGCCCATCCGAGCGCGTGTTTATTACCGAAACTATTAACTCATATTTG
>DATDXW010000066.1:0-10579 GCA_035289125.1 archaeon
TGCGCCCTCCAGAAGAACGGCATGGGCGGACTCACGCTTGACGAGATAGACCAGATGGTTGCCGCAGCCGAAGAGAAAGCAGAGGAAATCCGCGGGAAGATTCGCGCCGCGCTCTGATTATTTGATTTTTTTATTTTACTGTAATTTTATAACCCGCATAACGAAAATCACCAAAAGAGTAGAGATAATAGCGGGTTAGTGCCGCACTAACTAAAGTGCAAACAAATAAAGATTATTTATTATACCAAACGCGCCAAAGATTATAACTATAATTAATTAGTCATATACTCTTATAGATAGCAAAGCTTACGACAGGGCCCAAGACGGCTCCTATAAAACAAACAAATTGATATGTCTCTACAAGGTGCTCGTAACCAGAACCCGGCCGTATCCTGTTAGAATATTTTCCCTCATCCACCGACTTCGTTCCATATAGAGGAATGAAGTCCTTTGCCCGGAAAGTATTTGTCATCAATCAAGATACCCGTGAAAGTATTAAAGATTATATTTCCTCTTCCACTTCTTCGCCATCTCTATGCGCTCCTTCGCGGGCGGGTGGTCAAAGAACATAAGCTTCATCCATTTCGGCGGGTCGTCGTCAATGAGCGCCATGTCGCACAGTTTTTTCTCCGTTGATATCTGCGCCTCTGGCGCCCTTATGTGCTCCAGCGAGAACATGTCCGCCAGCGCTTCGCGCCTGCGGGAATATGCAGCCATCACAGGCATGACGGCAAAGTCTATGAGCAGGTAGAAAAGCGCAATAAGCGGCAGCGATGCCGGCGAATACGCATTTATGTTCAGCGCAGGCGCAGCGACGCCAAGCGCGGCGCTTATTACGTAAAGAATCGGGAATACCATCGCGATGCCTATTATTATGTCCTTGTGGACGTCCTTGTTAACGTAATGCCCGACCTCGTGCGCTATGACGGTATCTATCTCTTTCCGCGTGAAGTTTTTGACGAGCGTATCAAATAGCACAATCCGCTTCATCCTGCCAAAGCCCGTGAAAAGCGCATTAGCCTTTACGGAGCGGCTGCTCTCGTTTGCGACCAGCACGTTGCTTATGCCTTCGACTCCGAGCTTCCTGCACATGCGTAGTATGCCCCGTCTGTGCGCGCTGTTGGTGTAGGGCTTCAGCTTGTAGAAAATCGGCAGTATGAGTATCGGCGACACGTAATCAAGAACAAGAGAAACCGTCGCATAAGCAGCGCCGGCTATCAGCCACCAGTTCTCAAAAGCCATGAAATAGTAAAGCGCCGCGACCGTCGGAACAAAGAAGACATACGACAGCACTTTGGATTTGGCGTAGTCTTTCAGCCATCCGCCCACGTCCTGGGTCGAAAGCTTGTGCTTGTGCTCGTATATGAACGAAGAGTAAAAGCTGACGGGTAGTTGAGCCAGAGAGAGCATGGTATAGAATGCAACGGCATAGAGTGCAGCCGAAGGCAGGGCAACGTATAGAGAAGCTCCCACGCCGGTCATAGCCAGAGTTGCGAAGAACAGCAGAGGCACGACCATCCCGTTCACGAAGGCATGCGTCATTTTCTCCCGCGTATAAGAGCGAGCCACGGCTCGCCTTTTCCTGTCGTAAACGTAAGGATATTTTATTGCCATGCGATTAATCGTTTTCATGAGTATAAAGCATAAAATGCGGGGTATGACTAAATGTAATTCTCAAAGTGTATGCGTTTCCTGTCGAAGCCTTTCTCTTCCAGAAGCTTCCGCACGTCCGTCACCATTTGCATAAGCCCGCAGACGTAAATGTCGCAGTCGGTATTGAGTTTTTTTATTATCACGTCCTGCACGTGCCCTTTTTCGCCGTTCCACGCCGGCTCGCGGCTCAGCACCGGGACGAACTCAACGTTCATGCGCTTTGAAAATTCTTTCATCTCATCTTCGTAAAGTATCTCGTCCTTCGTTCGCGCGCCGAATATGACGGTGACTTTGCATTTGTAATCGTTCTTGGCAAGCGTCGGTAGCATGCTCATGAACGGCGCGATGCCCGTTCCCGTGGCAACGAAAGCCACGTCACCCTGCACGTTGCCGAGCGTAAACGCTCCGAACGGACCGGCTATCTCAAGCGTGTCGTTTTTTTTTACGTTGCAGAGAAGATTGGACATGAAGCCCCCTTCCACGCGCTTCACGCACAGTTTTATTTCGCCGGGCGGGGCGGCTATCGAGTAAGCTCTCTTTACTCGCTCCCTGCCGTTATCCGCAAAGACGTAAATCCACTGGCCCGGCTTGAAAATTACGGGCTCCGATGGCTTCAGCGTTATTGTTTTCACGGTTGGCGTATTTTCTCTCACGCCGGTGACAACAGCCTTTATCGTCTTCATCAGAAAACTTCCGAAGACAACTATTAATATATTGTCTTTGAGTATATTGCACAAGAGCATTATATGTAGGGTGGTTCTACGGAAGTCGAAAACGTCAACCAGATGGGATATGACCAAGCGATAGTCGTATTCTCGCCCGAAGGCCGCATGTATCAGGTAGAGTACGCGCGAAAGGCAGTGGAACGCTCGCCTACCGTAGTCGGCGTCGTTTTCGCTGGCGGAGTCGTCATAGTCGCTTCCAAGGAGCGTCGCAAGCTTATCGTACCGGAGAGCATAGAGAAAATATCCAAGGTTGACAACCACATGCTCACGGGCTCGTGCGGCATTCTCTCCGATTCGCGCGTTCTGATAGATTACGCCCGCGTGCGCTCGCAGGTAAACAGAATAACCTACGACCAGCCCATAGAAGTTCTGACGCTCGTTAAGGACATATCCGACAGGATGCAGCGCTTTACACAGATAGGAGGCATGCGCCCCTTTGGCGTGTCGTTGCTTCTGGGTGGGCTCAGTGATTCTTCTTACCATTTATTCGAAACCGACCCGTCCGGCGCATTCCGCGAGTGGAAAGCGCAGGCAATTGGCCGCGGCTCGAAGAAGGCGCGAAAATACCTTATTGCCAACTATAAGAGCAAGATGACGAGGGAGCAGGCGATAACCCTTGGGATGAAAACGCTGAAGGAAGCCGAGGAAGAGCTTTCCCACGAAACCGTAGAGATAGGCGTGATAGAGGACGGCAAAATCGAAATCAACACGCCCGAACTGATGAAGAACGTGAAGAAATAGTTTCTTGGCTTGTTTTGTCCAGCAGACTGACTTTACAGAACTTCGCTTTAACTTAGAAACCGGATGGTAAAGCGACCGGAATGTCGTCGAATAGTCATTGTTAACGATTCTGAGAAATGTTATATTCGGTAGCGCATCGATGCTTATATACTTTTTCGTCATAGCGTTGTGATATGGCAGATTACGAAATAGCGCACGCATAAAAGGTACATCCTCAAAGATAGATTTTTACAACCCGCATAACGAAAGCCGCCCGTTGCGAGCAACTTGACGCACAGCGATGCGTTACGGGAGAGAGACAAGAGCGGGTTAATGTGCCATTTCCCAACCAAACTATAATAAGTAAAACCGAAGACGAACCTGCACCGCCAAAAGTCAAACTATGCGCTGAAAGTCCTTTCCTTCCACTTTCACAACGCCCGCCACTTTAGTAGCGGTAGTTTACCAACGGAAATCACTCGTACCTCAGTGCCTCAACAGGGCTCAGTTTAGCCGCCTTGTAAGCGGGATAAGTGCCTGCCGCTATGCCGATGAGCGCGGCAAATGTGACTGAGAATAATATCAGTAGCGCGTCCGGCTCGGCGGATATGGTAATGCCTATGACGTTCGTGGCAATGTTTCCTATCACCGCTATCAAAGCCGTGCCCAGAAGCGCTCCGGCTATGCCGCCTGCCATGCCGACCATCGCGGATTCAATAAGAAAGAGCGCAATGATATGAACGTCCTTCGCCCCCACGGCTTTTAACGTGCCAATCTCCCGCGTCCTTTCCATCACGCTCATGACCATGGTGTTGGTTATGCCGAAAGCCGCGACTAGCAACGATATGCCCGCGATGCTCGCCAGAACTATTGACATCACGCCGAAGACACTGTTTATCCTCTCTATCATCTGGTCGGATGTTAGGACGAGAAAAAGACTCTCGCCGTGCGCATCTTCCAGTTTTTTCTTTATCTGCGCAGCCACTTTCTTCGGGTCGCCGTTGGCTTTCGATATCACTGCGGTTATCGCATCATTGTTCGTTAAGCTTTGAAGAGTTTCCTTTGTCATCGTGACGCTTGAATCGTCCTGCGGGTTGCCTATAAGATTGAATATGCCGACAACGCGGAAATCCTTGCCGAGAATTTCCAGGCTGCTCCGCAGCCGCACGTCGTCCTTGAACGCGCCGCTTTTCACGGTCGCGCCTATCACCACGCTATACTTGTCCGTGTCCTCAAGAAACCGGCCTTCGCTCAGCTCGAACGCCTGCACGTCTGCGAAGAAAGTCTTCGCGTCTTTTGCAGGCACCCCGGCGACGGAAAGGACGCGCGTTTCGCCCCTGTACGTCACGGGAATGCTGGAGGATACGAACGGCACGGCTTTACTGACGCCCGGCACGCTTTCTATCCGGGTTACGTCCTTGTTTGTGAGGGGAACGGCCGTGCTTGATGGAGGACCGAAGCCGCCACGGTTGGCGCCGGCGGATGATGTTATAAATATCTTGTCGGTGCCGAGTTGCTTCAGTTGTTCTTCCACGGCGTAGGAAAGGGCGTTCCCCAGCCCTATCAGCGCCACGATGGAAGAGATGCCTATGGCGATTCCTATTATCGTGAGAATGCTCCTCACTTTGCTATGAGTGACGTTTCTGGTTGCCAGTGAAACTAATTGCAAAATCATTTCTTTCTCCTTATGCGCGGGAGAACCATGTATTTAACGATAACTCCCGCAACAACGAGAAAAACGGCATAGTTCCATGCCGACGCGTCTTCTTTCAGCGCCGGAAGCACCGTGAACACAACAGTTTGATTGGACGTGTATTCTATGTCGTCTAAGTCCTTGTAATCAAACGTAACGTAGAGAGGATAAATTCCGGGCTGCGCCGTGACTTCCATTTCAAAGTCCACGGAATTGAAATCGTCCGGCTCAAGATTTCCGACGTATATCTCGTTTCTCTTTATCGTGCCGGCAGGCGTGCTCGCTTTCGCTGTCGTGTAATACGCCGTGCCTGACGCGGTATTGGCGATGTCTGTAGTTATCGTGCTTTTGCCTCCGGTTCTTGCGTCCGGTTTGGCACCCACGTAGAGCGCGCGCAGGTCAGCGCTTTTCTTGGAGTTGTCAATAGTAACGGAGAAGTTATACTCCGTTGTCGCGCTCCCCACGATATAGGAAAATTTGAATCCTGTCCGGCCGTCCGGTGCTGAAGGGTCAACAGAAAAGCGATATTCAAGCAGGACGTTCGCGCCGTTGTATATCGTACTGTATCTTTTCGTAGAGTCTGAGAGAAGAACGAGCGGATTTTCTGCTTTTATTGAAAAAGTCACGTCCCTTGCCGGTTCTCCGCCTGTATTATCCACTCTTATCCACACGGTGAGCGTCTTGCCGGGCTCGGCAGGGACCGGGGAATATTTCTCCATCTCTACCGCAAGATGCGCTCCGGGCGGCAGTATCGCCGCATAGCTTGCTGTCATAGCAAGAAGCGCAAGAATGGCGTGTTTCATATCAGTTCCCCGTCCTTTATGGTTATAATCCTCCGTGCCGCCTTTGCGACAGCGCGGTCGTGCGTTATAAGCACAACCGTTTTGCCTTGGCGATTAAGGGATTTAAAAATATCCATTATTTTTTTTCCGGTCACGCTGTCGATATTTCCCGTCGGCTCGTCCGCCAGTATTATCTTCGGGTCATTTATCATCGCCCTCGCGATAGCCACGCGCTGCCGCTCTCCGCCGCTCAGCTGTGATGGCATATGCCCGGCCCTGTGGCTCAGCCCGACGCTCTCAAGAAGCTTCCGCGCGTCCCCGTTTTTTCGTGAAAAAATAGAAGGAACAGAAACGTTTTCCAGCGCGGTTAATCTCGGTATCAGGTTGAAAAACTGGAACACGAAACCCACTGCGCCCGCGCGCAGTTCTGCCAGTTCGTCGCTGCTCATCGCGTCCGCGCCCTTTCCGTTTATCTTTACGCTTCCCCGCGTTGGCCTGTCCAGCGCGCCCATTATATGAAGCAGCGTGGATTTCCCGGAGCCGGACGCGCCGACAACCGCCACGAATTCGCCTTCCACGATTTTCAATGAGATATCGTTCAGCGCTTTCACGCGTTCTTCGCCAAGGCGATATTCTTTCGTGACATGCTTGAGCTCAATGGCGTCCGCCATTTCAGATATTTAAAGGCTGTTCTTTAAATAATCGGTATGAAAGTTCTCAAGGAAGACGGCGGCACACTCATAATAGAAGTGGAGGACCTGACGCTGGCAAACCTTATCAATGAAAACCTTTGGAAACAGAAAATAGATTATGCCGCGTGCAACGTCGCGCATCCTTATCTTGCCAAACCCGTCATCACGGTCAAGGCAAAGAATCCCGCCAAAGCGATAAAGGAAGCGGCAGAACAGGCTCTTTCAGACGTGCAGGAATTAAAGAAAAAGTTCGCGAAGATTTGAATTTTTACAAGTAAAGCCGAAAATAAACCCATCCCGCCAAACCTCTGTCATTTCAGTGTTTCAACAATCGTTGTGTACCTTCTGATTCTTACCATTTTTGAGCAAATTTATCGTTCTTCTCCAATTACTCTTACTCAACGTCTCTTTCCCGTTGAGGAATCTTCTTTGAAGAAAATCGTATTCATAAAGAATCTTTCCGTCCTTCAGTAAAGTCACTCTCAACAATCTTTGGTCTATATGTGGAAACGTCTGTTTTTTATGGTCCAAATAGAGTAATATGCGGAACAATGTGTTTTTCTACTATTCCCTTAACTCTAAACTTTTTAGCAACTTCAAAAATACATACTTTAAGGCACTCTTTGCGTAACCTCGAAACCTAAATTCTATTAAGTAATATGCCATGTTTATCGTAGGATTACTTGTACTCTCTCCAGACCTTCTTGCACTTGGTGCAACGGAAAAACTGGGTCGGCGGCTCGTCGTCTCCCTTTGTCTGCTGCATCCACCAGTATGCTTTTTTGTTTCCGCACTTCTCGCACGTTGCGTTGGTTATGGGGAGCGTAGTCGTGTCGCTCTCAAGCACTATCACCTTGTTCGTGTGCGTTGCCGACTCCGTTATCTTCACGGTTTTGACAGGCGTCTTCATCACACTTCCGCAGGAGCGGCACTTTAGCTGCGTGGTAGTGCGCCCCTTGTTCGGCATCATTATCGAGCTGCACTTGGAGCAAAACTCGATGCTTCCTTTTTTGAGGACCATTTAGTTCAAGCGTATTAAGGCAGGGCATCTTTTAATAATTTGTGTGGGAGTAGAATGGAACGGGTGGGAACATCAGCTTCAACACGGTCAGGTTGGATTCCAAGGGAAGGATTATAATACCCTGCCAGCTTCGCGACTATCTCCATTTGAAGGAAGGCACGCCTATAATAATAACCAACAGCGAGAGCCGCGAACTCAGGATAATACCGCTTCTTGACACGACGGTTTACGTGGAAACCGTTTTTACGGACAGCATGGGCGCGCTTTCAAAGCTGATGGATGTCGTTTCGCGGCGCAAGGGCGAGATATTGATGAGCTCCTCCAAGACCGTGGAGCGCGGGAAAGTCGCGGAGTGGAGCGCGATAATTGACGTCGCTTCCTGCAACATAGCGAAGCTCGAAGAAGAGCTGAAAAAGCTGGACGTAGTGAAGAGAGTGAAGATAGGCAAAGAATTCTGACGTTCCGCGTTGGTAAGAAAATGACGGTTTATAACACGCATACTGCTCAAAGACGCAACTGCGCGACAGCTTCGTTTTCGCCGTGCGTCCCGAGCAACTTGACGCTTAGGAACTGGACGGCGAAGCCGTCATACAGCATTGTGCGTCCTTCATCAGCGGGTAGTTTACGTTTCATTCACTAACTGAACGGTAAATTTCAAATCGGCAGAGCCGATTTGATTTTGGCGAAAACGCCAAAACAAGTACAACAAAGACTTTCCATGGAAAGTCTTTGGGTATACGAGGAATTCGTAGAATTCCTCGTCATAAAGCCGACGGAAAAACCCACCAAACTCAAGCGCAAAAAGCCCTTTCCGTTCCTTTCACGACGTTTCTCGCACAGCCATGAAACACGGTGAGCGTCGTTGCGACGGACATTGCGTCCTTACTTGCTAAAACTCACGCGCTGATTCTGACCTGCTCTATTTCGCGTATCGATTCAAGTTTCTTCCTCAGGCCGTTCGCCGCTTCTCCCGGCAAATAGACCAGTGCCTTCCACGTTCCGTCGCTGCCGCTCTCGCTCTTTATGATGTCCGCCTTGTACGAACAGAGCGCGTGCACGGCTTTCCGCAAACCCATGGAGAAATCAGTGAACTTGGCGAAGATTTCGGCGTTTCCATGCTTTATGAATATCGGCATCAGCGTTATTTCCCTGTTTCCCGACAACTCCAGAACTATTTCATCCCCGTTCACCATGTCCGCTACGCTTCGCGCGCCAAGCGGCAAAGAGATACGCCCCTTTGTGTCAACCTTCGTTTTGAAAATTTTCATTTAAAGTAATAGACATACGGATTTATAAGGGCGTCTTAAAAAACCAATGAGTATATTTATCATGAAATTCATAATGACTACGGTCAAAAGCCGTAATATCTTATTATTGTTTTCATAGTATTACGAGGAAAACAAAACAATATAAAGATTCGTACCGTAATTAACGCAATCATGAGCCACTTCATAGAACATTCAAGTTCAGGTCAGAAGATATATGACGCTATGCTTCTGGACGCGTCGCACGTGGGTGTTCTGGGTAGCGACGTGGCAATGTCTATAATATCCGCGTTGTCCGAGGAAAGCCAGTGTCCCATGGACGTGGCGCGGAAGCTGAAAATAAACGAGCAGAAGGTATATTATTATATGCGCAGTCTTGAGAAGTCAGGCATCGTCAAAAAGGTTGGCGAAGAGCCGCGCTACGGCATGACGGCGAAAATATATTCGGTCGTTTCGCCCGTCGTCGCAATAAAGCTGCACGAGAAGGCGCGGACTGTTCAAGCTACGGAAGCCAAAGACCCCAATACGATAGAATTTCTGGAGCCGTTCATACAGAATGGCCGATTAAATTGCAAGATAATAATAGGCGATCCGTATCCTCACGGAGCTTATGACGAAGGCTCCACAGATGGCGTATATACAATAGAGCTTGGGCTGTTTCTGGGCAGGTTTCTTGGGGAGAGTATAGATGTTTCATATAAGCTTGACACGGAAGTCACGGAAGATGATCTCAAGGATAATCTCATATTGATAGGGAACAGGAGACATAATATCGTGATAGATAGGCTGAACAATTCGTTACCTGCGCATTTCGATGGAAACGGATTTGTAATTTCAAAAGTTTCTGGAAAGATATATAAAGATGCCCGCAATGGCGTTATTATGAAGGCTCATAATCCTCTGTGCAACGGCAAGGAAATTCTCGTTATAGGAGGTGTGCGGGGTAGAGGCACAAGATCTGCCATAATCAATATTGCGAGACATATAGAAACTATACAAGGCATGAAAACAGGTCATGCGAGAATAATAGAAGGGATGGATAAAGATGGCGACAGAATAATAGATAGTATCAAGAACATAGAGTGAATGCAATGACATATACGATTGGACAGCAGACAATGGCAAAGGGCATGATGAGAATAGCTAATTTCATAGAACATAGCTATGGTTCGCCGTTGCGCGATGAAAAATTGCGCGTGAGTATATATCCTACAGTATCCGGTGGAGTGGGGTATGGGAAAGATTTGGCGGGGAGATTCAGCGTAAATACCGAAGTATACGTTTGGCCATTTCTTGTGAATAGAGAATCGGGCTTGTTGGCGTTTCCAAGTGGCAGACTTCTGGAAGGACTTTTGCAGTATTATAAACCACATTTGCATGTTCCTTTTGACGACGTCACGAATGAAGGAGTGACGATAATGACTATGTACAGGACGCTACGAAAGTTAGATATACCGGAAAATCAGATAAAGTTGGCTGCCATGATGGACAGGGCAGGAGTTACGGATGCCTCGGTGGTAGACCTGACGCAGTACAAGGACGCAATACAACCGGGATTTAAACACCCGTTGAAAATGGTCATTCCGCCGAAAGACGCATCGCCAAAAAGGCCGAGCAAGGACGACATGCTAGGGGAACTCCAGCGCAGGGGTAGAATACCCACACACGACGCTATCTTGACATCCCCGTCAATACCGCGCATTACACTTGAAAGATATTACAACGAATACTATCCAGAGTTGCCCCCCACATTGGTTGCATTGACGGTGCTTGAAGTGACGGGGAGGGGAAAAATACCTCGGGAATTAATATCAGGGATAACAAGAACGTGATTATATGATGTCGAGCACTCCGATAACAGATGGCGAAGCAGATGATTTCATAGCCATGCTTGACGGGGCAGCATGGCAAACGCTTATAGGAGACGGCCCGTATTGCGTCATGAGTTTCCCTTCTTCCGGCAGAGAGGCTATAATAGTGGAAGCGGTTGCGTACAATCAGACGGGAAAAGCAGCCGAAGGGCGGTAT
>DATDXW010000067.1:0-20367 GCA_035289125.1 archaeon
ATGGTCGGCACGTCAGGCGGCGGCTTTTCGCTGATGGTGGAAGGATTCGGGCTGGCGGCAATGACAGAGACGCCATTAGTCGTAGTAGAGTCACAGCGTCCCGGCCCCGCAACAGGAATGGCGACGCACTCCGGGCAGGCGGACCTGCGGTTTATGCTGCACGCCTCAACAGACGAATTCCCGCGCGTGGTAATAGCGCCCGGCGACGTGGAACAGTGCTTCTACGAAACGATAAAAGCGTTTAATCTGGCAGACAAATATCAGATGCCGGTCGTGATAATGACTGATAAGTTTTTAGGAGAGAGTTACTGGTCAGCAAATGAGTTTGACACTTCTTCCGTGAAGATAGAGCGCGGCAAAATGTTGAGCGACAAGGAAACCGAAGCGCTGAGTGAATACTCGCGGTACAAAGTTACGCCCGACGGCGTTTCGCCCCGTAGCGTGCCTGGCCAGAAGAACGCGCCGTTCGTCGCTTCGTCTTACGAGCACGACGAGCACGGTTTTGAGCGCGAAGAGGAGAACGTGCGCGTTGCCATGCACAACAAGCGCTACAGGAAATTCACGCAGGCGAGCAAAGAGCTGAAAAATCCGCCTCCCATCGGCGACAAGAATGCAGACGCCACGATAATCGCATGGGGCTCAACGAAAGGCCCGATACTTGAAGCCATGAAGTTGCTGAAGGCAAAGAAGATAAGCGCGAATTACCAGCAAGTGCTCTATCTTAGCCCCTTTCCTTCAGAAGACATGATAAAAATTATAAAAGGCGCGAAGAAAGCTATAGTTATAGAGAACAACAAGACGTCGCAGCTTAACAGCCTCATACGCGAGCACTGCCTGCTTTCCGTAGACAATAAGGTGCTCAAGTACGACGGTCGCCCGTTCTCGCCGCAGGACATATCAGAGTGCGTTGAAGAAATAATAAAAAGCATGTCTCCCAAAACGATAGAGATGGCAACGTTCGGAAGGATTGATAAAGAATGACTACGATGAAAGAGCTTACGACGAAGGAGATGCCTTCGTGGTGTCCGGCATGCGGAGATTTTAATATATTATTCGCAATAAAAAACGCGCTTGCAGAAATAAACGTGGAACGTGAAAATATCGCGATTGTTTCAGGTATTGGTTGCCTGCCTCCTGACGAGATGGTTTCTCTTGGCAATGAATGGAAAGCGATATCAAGCGTGGAAAACGGGCAGATAGTGAACGGCGAAGGTAAATTCGCCGATATCGCATTCCGGACAATGAACAAGTTTGAAGGCGATATGCTTAGCATAACGCCGTCCGTGTCGCCTTTCAATTCAATAAGGCTGACGCCCAGTCATCCCGTGTATGCGGTAAAAAGAAACGCAATAAGGGCGCGAAACCAAGTGGACAAGAGAAAGCTGGAAAATGCGGAGCCGCATTTCATGGATGCAGGCGAGTTGAGGAAAGGAGACTGCATGGTATTCAATTGGAACCGCGAAGTAAAGGACAACGATGCATACACGGAAGACTTTTGTAGATTATTAGGTTACTATCTTGCCGAAGGCTGGATAGGCGAAGGTGGCGGAAGAAACCGCGACGGCGCGAACGTAAGCTTTGCTCTCAATTCAGACGAAAAGGACATCATAGAAGAAATTTCTGGCATCTCCCTTAAGCTCACAGGAAGGAAACCCTACATCCGGGAAAGGAAGGAAATAGGCAAAGTAACGGAAGTTACTATATGCTCCAAGGAACTTGCACTGCGCCTGAAAAGCGTGGCAGGCAAGGGCGCGGGAAAAAAGAAGATCATAGAGGACGTCATGCTTCTTCCCGCAGAGAAGCAGAAACATATAATAGAAACTTACATGAAAGGTGACGGGTGTACGGGTAGGGCAAAATTGGGCAAAAATGATTACGTAAGGGTGTCCACGCTTTCCGTTGATTTGGCGATCCAGATGCAAGAGCTACTCGCCAGACAGGGAATATTCGCCTCTCTCTATGTGAAAAAGATGAAACCGCATATCCTGAAAGGCAGAGTCATAAAGCCTTCCGGGAACCAGATATGCATAGCATATCAGAGCAAAAAAGTTTTCAGTCAAGTCCAAAAAACCAAATATGGATTTCTTGTTCCGATAAAAACCGTAACAAAGAGCCCGTACAAAGGATTGGTTTACAATTTTGAAATGAAAGAAAATCCGCACTCCTATCTTGTTAGGGGATTCGTGACTCACAATTGCGGTAGTAAAACCCCCCATTTCGTCAACACCTACGGCTTCGAAGGTCTGCATGGCAGGGCGATGCCCGTTGCAACAGGAATAAAGCTGGCGAATAAAGGATTGAAAGTTATAGTCGTCAGCGGCGACGGCGACAGCTACGGCATAGGTGGCAACCATCTCATTCACGGCATGAGGCGGAACTTGGATATAACATATCTTGTCCAGAACAACGCAGTCTACGGGCTGACAAAAGGGCAGTACTCGCCCACAAGCATGAAAGGTTTCAAGACTCCGACGTCTTTGGGCGGGGCAATAGAAGAAAGCGTGAATCCGACGGCGCTTGCTCTTACAATGGGCGCGACCTACGTGGCGCGCGGTTATGCTTATGAGGTCAAGCACTTGCAGAAACTCATCGTTGACGGCATAAACCACAAAGGCTTCTCCTTCATAGACATCTTCCAGCCTTGTTCTACGTATAACAAAATTCAGACAATATCGTGGTACAAGGAGCATCTGGTGAAGATGGAGGAAATCGGGCACGACCCGTCAAATTTCGACGAGGCGATGAAGAAGGCATGGATGAAGGAAAAACTACCGATAGGATTATTTTTCAAGAATGAGAAACCGACGTACGAAGAACAGGTCCCTGCGGCTTCCGTGCCGCTGGTAAAGCAGGACATAAGCAATATTGACATAAAACCGCTGCTCCAGAGATTCAAGTGATGACTGTGATGGACTATGACGTGATTGTCGTGGGCGGCGGGCCCGGCGGCAGCACGTGCGCTGCACTGTTAGGAAGGGCAGGAAAAAAAGTTCTTTTACTGGACAAGGCACACTTCCCAAGGGACAAGACGTGCGGCGACGCGCTTTCCGGTTCGCTTCGCGTCCAGAAAGACATGGGTATAACCGAAAAGATACGGAACGTCCAGCACGCCGTCATAAACGGCGTTGAGTTTTCCTCGCCGGAAGGCGTGGTGGTTGACATTCCTTTCGAGAGCAACGGCTTCTGCAGCCCGCGCTACGTTTACGACAACATCGTTTTCGAAGAAGCGTTGAAGAGCGCAGACGTGATGCAGAACTTTGAAGTTACCGGGCTTCTGAAAGAAGACGAACAAGTGGTGGGCGTCACGGGAACGAAGGACAACGAGCGAAAAGAAATCCGCGCGAAGCTCGTGATAGGCGCGGACGGCGCTTTTTCGCTGGTCGCCAGAGAGACGGGTTGCCACGACCTTGACCCGAAGCACACGATAACAGCCGTGCGCGCGTATTATACCGGCGTGAAAAACGTGACCGATAAAATAGAGCTGCACTTTGTGAACGAAATACTGCCCGGATACTTCTGGATATTTCCCGTCGGCGGCGGCATGTGCAACGTCGGCGTCGGCATGGTGGACGACATAATGATGCGGAAGAAATTGCAGATGCCTTCTTCCATGATGAAGATAATTAACGAGAACCCGCTCTTCATAGAGCGCTTTGCTGGCGCGACGATGGAAAAAGGCTCTCTCAAGGGATGGCGCCTGCCCATCGGTTCAAAGCGGAGAAAGATGCACGGCGACGGCTTCATGCTCGTGGGCGACGCCGCCGGACTCATTGACCCGTTCACCGGCGAGGGCGTATCCAACGCTACGGTGTCTGGCGAGATAGCCGCCAACTGGGCGATAAAGGCTATTAACGCACAAAACTTTTCGGCTTCGTTCCTGAAAGGATATGCCGACGAGGTCTGGGCTTTTCTCGGCCCGAAGATGAAAACGTCTTACAGGCTGCAGCGCATAGGCAGGATAAAATTCCTCACGAACCTTATTTTCCGCAAGGCGGCACGTAGCCGCCATATCATGGAAAGCCTCAAGAGCATGGTTGACAATATGGAACAGCGCAACAACATTATAAATCCGATGTTCTACATCAGGCTGCTGCTAGCGTGATTTGCAACGTTGATGTTTCTTAAGATTATTTACATTGGTATAACGATGCCGGACAACGCCACTGAGAACGTAATCAGGTTCAGTATGAAACTGTTGACAGGCAATTCGCAACCTTATCAGTTGGGATACCAGCTTGACAGATTAGGTGACGGCATAAGCAAAATTATCTATCCCATTATATCGGATGCCGTCAGTGGAATGATTTTTTACGTGGGCAGGCGCGATTTAAATCCGGAGATAGCAAGCGCTGTCATGTCGCAACCGAACGCAAGCTATGACGGCACCGTGACCGTAACCATAGACCGCGCCACAGGCAGGCGCACTCTGTCCATACAGAACGCCGCCAATACCGAATTCGGTCGCGGCGTTCTGGAGCAAACCGAAGCCAGATACAACGCGCTATACGCTGGAGCGGCAGAACGCCAAGCCGCCGTTCGCAGCTAGAAACTTGGAAACACGGTAAATATGTTCTTAAATACGGCAAATCCGGATGCTTACAACATGGAGGTATTAAGACGTGCACGAAATGCGCTAGATATGTGGACGACTGTAGAAAAAGGTGTTACAGATTATCTCGTGCGCTTAAGAGAGGTAGTGGCATATTCCAGAGTCGAACTTGAGCAAAGGCGGGGTAAAGGGACGCTTCTTGGTATAGGAGAGCATCACTCCATATACTTTACTAGCGCCGGTGAGGTATTAGAAGAAGCAATACCGTATTTCGGAGGCGGCAGCCATGAAAGCGATATGAATATTCAGGGGGAGTGTAAAAAAGTGGTAAAACAGCTCTTGGAAACAGCTTTTTCTATAGACTATATGGAAGCGGCATTGTTAGTGAAATTGCATCCCGATGTCGTGTATTCAGAAGGTCGCAGGAGATCTAATATAGCGATTGCTGCCTATGTTGCAAGCTTGGAGCCTAAATGCACTGTCAATATAATTTATTTGGATGACGGGAATCCGTATTACCTAAGAATGCTTAACGGGAATAGGAATTCGCCGGATTTGCAGACGCAAAGGGAAGCATTTTGGGCAGAAAGGATGGGAGAAACAGTCAACCACGCCACAACCCCGGTAATGATAGTCGGTATGAATCATATGACAAATAAATACGGACTGTTGGATGCATTAAGAGAACGGGGCATCGTATTGGAGCCTTTGGTAGTCTGACAGGTGTATGCGTAAAAGTTCATCCCACGGATAGTAACGAATACATTCAGTCTTTATTTTTGCGACAATATCTCAAGTCCAATAATCTTAAAAATCCACTGCGAGGGAATTGACGCACCGCTGTGCGTCGGCCTTCTTCGCAGTGGATTTTCGCATTGAATTTCAAGAGAATTCAATGTTTAAATAGGTTGGACAATAGACATATACTATGTCACCTGACATACATAGTGAGCATGTGGAAGAAGTCTCGTTCCAGGCCCCGACGCGGGACGAAATTTTCCCGCTGAACGTAAGTGAAATAGAGTTGGGGCTTTTGCAGATGCAGATACTCTGGATTCTAAAGCGCGAAAGCACGCACGGATATGATATGATGAAGCGGCTTTCGGAGCTGAAGAACGTCAATATAACGCAGGGCACGCTTTACCCGACGCTTCAGCGGCTCGAGGAGCTCGGTTACATAGAAAGGAAATCAGAAGGAAGGAGAATAGTGTACAACCTTACGAAGGAAGGCACGAAGGCGCTTGACGATGGATGCGCCTCGTTCACGCGCACGTTCTTTGGTATATTCCATGATTACGTATGCGGGAAGTGCGTGGCGCGCGATATAGTCACATCGGGGCAAAAGAAGTAAAGATAATATGGCATCGACTTGTGAACGAAGTGAATAATAATATGGGATACGACGCATCGAAGCTGTGGGGTATTGGGACACGACTTGCGAATGAAATGAGCGAGGGATATTGTTATGAAACTGGAAATTGAAAACCTGCACGCCGAAGTGGACGGGAAAGAGATACTCAAGGGCGTCACGCTAACGGTTAAAAGTGGCGAGGTTCATGCAGTCATGGGCCCGAACGGCGCAGGCAAGAGCACGCTCTCCAATGTGATAATGGGGCATCCGCGCTACCGCGTCATCAGTGGCGATGTAAAACTGGACGGCGCGAGCATACTGAGCATGAGCCCGGACAAAAGGGCGCGAACCGGTATTTTTGTGTCGTTTCAGTATCCTGCCGAAGTTCCTGGCGTGAGCATAGCTTCCTTTTTACGCAGCGCGCACGGCGCGATAAACGGCAAGGAGATGTCTGTGATTGACTTTCAGAAGCTTGTGAAGGAGAAGACGAAGATGCTTGGCATAAGCGACGACTTCATAAAGCGCGGATTGAACGAAGGGTTTTCCGGCGGCGAAAAGAAAAGAGGCGAGATTCTGCAGATGGCAGTGCTTTCGCCAAGGTTGGCGATACTTGACGAAACCGATTCGGGACTGGATGTGGACGCGCTTCGCGTCGTGGCGGATGGGATAAACAGAGTTTCGTCTTCGCCCGATATGGGCATTATTCTCATAACGCACTATAACCGGATTTTGAAATACGTCATACCTGATTTCGTCCACGTGATGCATGGCGGCAGGATAGTGAGGTCTGGAAAGAGCGACCTTGCATCGTTCATAGAAGAAAAAGGATATTCTTCGTTGGAGGCTACCTGAATGGAAGTCGCGAAAGAGATACTTGACATAAAGGAGAGCTACGAAACGAAGTATGGTTTCAGCGACCCCGAAAAATATTCTTTCAAAGCCAAAAAAGGGCTGAGCGGAGAAATGGTGAGGCAGATATCCGCGATAAAGAGTGAGCCGGAATGGATGCTTGATTTTCGTTTACGCGCGCTGAAGATATTTTTCTCCCGCCCGATGCCGCAGTGGGGCCCGAAGTTGGAGATAGACTTCAACAATATATTTTATTACATAAAGCCCGTGGAAAAGCAGGGCAGGAGCTGGGACGATGTGCCGAAGGACATCAAGAGCACGTTTGACAAGCTCGGCATTCCGGAAGCTGAGCGAAAGTTTCTCGCAGGCGTAGGCGCGCAATATGAAAGCGAGTCCGTTTACCACCACATCCAAAAAGAGCTTGGGCAGCAGGGCGTGATATTCTTGGACATGGATTCCGGCTTGCGCGAGTGCCCGGAAATCGTGAAAAAACATTTTGGCAAAATAATACCTGCAGGCGACAACAAATTTGCCGCGCTTAACAGCGCCGTCTGGTCCGGCGGTTCTTTCGTTTACGTACCGGAGAACGTAAAAGTCGCAATGCCATTGCAGGCTTACTTCCGCATAAACGCGAAAAACATGGGTCAGTTTGAGCGCACTTTGATAATAACGGAGCCCGGCTCTTCCGTGCATTACGTCGAGGGGTGCTCGGCACCGTCATATTCTGAAGATTCGTTGCACGCTGCCGTAGTTGAGATACTGGCAAAGGAAAACTCGCGCCTGCGCTACACCACGATACAGAACTGGTCCAACAACGTCTATAATCTTGTGACAAAGCGCGCTCACGCTCATCGTAACGCTGTCGTGGAATGGATTGACGGGAATTTGGGCTCAAAAATCACGATGAAATATCCGTCCGTTTATCTTCTCGGCGAAGGCGCGAAAGCGAACATCATATCCATCGCCTACGCCGGCCGCGGGCAGCACCAGGATGCCGGTGGCAAAGCCGTGCACATGGCAAAGAACACGTCTTCCACTATTTTGTCAAAGTCAATAAGCAAGGACGGAGGCAAGACCACGTATCGCGGCTTGCTTCGCGTTGCCAAGGGCGCCACCGGCGTTATGTCCAACGTCCGATGCGACGCGCTGATACTCGACGATACGTCGTCATCGGACACCGTTCCATATATGGACGTGGCGGAGAAGAACGTTTCCATAACGCACGAAGCTACCGTAGGTAAGGTGAGCGAGGAGACGCTTTTCTATCTTATGTCCCGCGGGCTCAAGGAAAGCGACGCGATGGCGCTGGTAGTTCGTGGTTTCATAGAGCCTTTCACGAAAGAGCTACCAATGGAATATGCGGTGGAACTTAACCGTCTTGTACACATGGAAATGACGGGAGCGGTAGGGTAGTCTAATGCCAATAATAAATTATAATATGGGATACGCACTCGCAAAGCGAGGGGTATTATTATGATTATTGACAATAAATCGCTGTTATTGCTGTCGAAAAACGCGCCGCGCTGGATTGCAGAGCGGAGAGAAAGCGCGGCGAAGAGCTTTTTTAATGCGCCCATGCCTTCGGAACGTGAAGAAGCATGGCGCTACACGACGCTTGGCAACATGGAAATAAAGTCTTCAAGCGATGCCTTGCTGAAAGTAAGCGGAAAGTGCGCTACGCCCATGAGCGCGGAAACGGAAAAGCTTATTCCTGCATCGGCAGGCGAGGACAAGTTTGACTTCTTCAACAATGCGTTCTGGACTTCCGGATATTCGGTAGTCGTGCCGGACAACATGGATGCGGGTGTCATTGAAGCGCGCATCGGTGCAGGAATAACGCGAAGCGTCGTGGTGCTGGGAAAGAACGCGAAAGCGGAGATCGTGGAATATATAAGCGGCGGAAGCGGCGTGACGTCAAACTTTCTTTACGTGGTAACTGGCGAGAACGCGCATGCCAGTGTGTACTCGGTAAGCGACCTTGCAAGCGGCGTGCGCGACTTTTCATACAAACGCGCTTTTCTCAATAGTAACAGTTCAGTAACGTGGAACGTCGCCCAGTTCGGCTCGGCGCTTAGCAGGATAAAGGTTGACAATCACTTCAACGGGGAAGGCTCTTCATCGCGCGTCACCGGTCTCTTCGGCGCTTCTGGCTTGCAGCACATGGACCTCACGACGAACGCTTTCCACAACGTGCCCAACACCTCCTGCACGATGAACATCAAAGGCGCGCTGAAAGATAGCGCCAGCCACGTCTATCGAGGCCTGATAAAAATAGAGAAGGCGGCGAAAAACACGTCTTCGTATCTTTCCGACCATGCGCTGGCGCTAAGCAAGAATGCTTCGGCTAACAGCATTCCGAGTCTGATGATAGACAACAACGACGTGAAATGCGGGCATTCTGCGTCCGTCGGCAATGTAGACGAGGAGAAGTTGCTTTACATCATGTCACGCGGGCTTGACCGCAAGAGCGCGGAAAATCTTATTGTGGAAGGGTTTTTCTCACATATGATAGCTTCCGTCCCTTCGGAAAAGATGCGTTCCGAATTCTCACGGATAGTAAGAGAGAGGATACTATGCTGAACATAGAAAAAATAAAAAAAGACTTTCCCATCCTCGCAAGGAAAATAAAGGGCAATCAACTGTACTACTTGGACAGCGCGGCTACTTCACAAAAGCCGATGCAGGTACTGAAAGCGATGAATGATTACTACGAAAAGCACAACTCTAACGTTCATCGCGGCGTCCACACGCTGAGCGAGGAAGCCACGGAATTTTACGAAGGCGCGCGGAAGAAGGTCGCCGGTTTCATAAATGCGGAAGAAAAAGAAATCATCTTCACCAAAAACGCCACAGAGGCGATAAACCTCGTTTCTAGGACGCTGGGCGTGAAACGAGGCGACGAAATTTTGTCCACTGTTATGGAGCATCACTCCAACATAGTGCCGTGGCAGATGTTGAATGGAGTGAAGGTCAGATACGTTGATATAGACAAAAACGGGAATCTGGACATGGGCGATTACGAAAAAATGATAAGTGAAAAAACAAAGCTTGTGGCTGTGACGCACGTATCAAACGTGCTTGGAACGGTAAACGACGTGCGCAAGATAGCAAAGCTGGCTCATGACGTTGGCGCGCTGTGCCTGGTGGACGGGGCGCAGAGCGTGCCCCACATGTCGGTGGACGTGAAGCGTTTGGGCGTTGATTTTCTCGCTTTTTCAGGGCACAAGATGCTCGGGCCCACCGGCATAGGATGCCTTTACGGCAGTAAGGACGTTCTTGATTTCATGAATCCGTTCATGGGCGGCGGCGACATGATAAAGGAAGTCACGCTGGCGAAGACGACTTACAATGAAGTGCCGCACAAGTTTGAAGCCGGCACTCCTGACATAGCCGGTGCCGTCGGATTGGGCACGGCAGTGGATTATCTTTCTGTTCTCGGCATGGGTAACGTACAGAAGCACGAAGAGGCTTTGGCGACGATGGCAATGGAAGAGTTGGCAAAGCTCAAGGACGTGGAAATATACGGCCCCAAAAAGCGTGCCGGCGTTGTCGCTTTCAACGTTCACGGTCTGCATTCTCATGACGTGGCATCCATGCTTGACGAGCATGGCATAGCCGTCCGTTCCGGTCACCATTGTGCCCAGCCTCTGATGACACGGTTGGGCATCGTGTCTGCTGCGCGCGCCAGTTTTTACGTTTACAACAACGAGAGGGATGTGCTTAAATTGGCTTCGTCATTGAGGGATATTATCAACCAGATACGAGGTAGAGTAGGATGAAGGGAACTCCGGCATATTTCGTGATGATAAGCGTGCTCGGCATAATGGTCGGCCTGTTTTTGGTGTTCATGGGCGTGAACGGCACAGGACTTAACCCGATGTTGACACTGATAATAGGGATTTTTGTCACGATAAAAGAGATACTGGACATCTTCCATTAGCTTGCAGAAAGGCTGAAATCATGTACGACATGTATCAGGAAAACATTCTTGACCATTTCAGGAACCCGCGCAACTTCGGCGCGCTGGAAAATCCGGACGCCGCGGCAAGCGACGTCAATCCGACATGCGGCGACAAGCTCGGATTCCATGTGCAAATAACGGGGGAAAAAATAACCGGCATAAAATTCATGGGGCAAGGTTGTGCAATCTCGCAATCTTCCGCTTCAATGCTCACTGAGGTTGTTCTTGAAAAAACCGTTGAAGAAACGGCTAAACTTGGGAAAGAAGACGTATTCGCGATGCTTGGCATACCGCTTTCCGCTTCGCGGGTCAATTGCGCGCTGCTGTCGCTGAAGGTTCTCAAGATTGCCCTGTACGAATACATGGGGAAAAAGTACGACGAGGATTAGCGAACGCCAGTGCCGTTGAGAAAGTCGCGGACGCCTTCCATGTATCTCATTCTTTTCATTTTTTTCCTGCCTACAACGGGAACTTCAAGGTACTTTACCACGGCAGTGAAAGGCACGAAATTGGCGGCGTATACATGGTTGTCGTAGTGTGAGGCGTCGGTTAGCTCATGTATTCCTGGAACACTGTCGGCATTGAGCATATATATATTCACATTGCGTAACCTGAAATCGTTGTCCGCGGCTGTTGATATCTGCCGCGCTAGCGAGGCATAAGCGCCTTCAAGCGTGGAAACAATAGCTATGCCCCTGTAAGCCACTGCAATACCCATGTTTCTACATGAATCAGGGGTCCGCGTTCTTGATGTCAGCGATTGAGGATGAGAAAGCCCTGCATCATCGGCATTTTCATCGTAATAATCAAAATCGATGCCCGTATGGTCCACAATGCGCCTTTCCCAGAAGCCTTTCCTGAATTTCGCAATGCCAATATAAAGAAACGGCACGTCACTCAGCCACTGC
Source organism: archaeon (assembly GCA_035289125.1). GTDB lineage: Archaea > Aenigmatarchaeota > Aenigmatarchaeia > GW2011-AR5 > GW2011-AR5 > JACQID01. Next base: position 11,619 of record DATDXW010000067.1, read on the forward strand.
TTTTTTCAATTCCTGCTCCTGGAGCTTGTAAAATTTCCCGTTCTCGTCCACCCCTATCTCCGTGCTTTTCAGCGTGATTTTCTCCTCCGCAGCGCGGAGGGATGCAACAGCAAGCTTTATCGCATTGTCCCTAGGCATGTTGTCCTTGTAATTTTTTATCAGGTATTCCTTCGCTTCCTTCGTTCCCCTGCCAAGTGCGTGCGCCTTCCACTGGCGCATCGTGCCGGACGGGTCAACCTCATAGAGCCGTCCTTCACCGGCAAAGAGCAGCCCTGCCCCATAAGGTCGTATCCCTCCCATCTGCGTGAAGCGCTGGACACGGTCGGATACGTCCTTGACGAGCGTGTTCGTTTCTATGCGCGAGTCGTAAGTAATGCGGTTCACCTGCGCTCCCACGCGCGCTATGTCCACGAGAACGCGGCAATCCGCCAGAATGCCGCACGTTGCCGCGCCTATATGTTCGTCTATCTTGGCTATTTTTTCGACTCTGTCCGAAACCATGAGGCTCTGCAGGACACGCGTCGCCGCGAGCACGACGCCGCCGGCGAAAACAACGCCTACAACGGTAGAGGCTTTGTCCACTGCCTTGCGGGCATACTCTACTTGATACATGCGGCCTTCAGGCGAGAAAACCGCGATAGCGCGGTCGTACCCCATCTGCTGCACCGGCGCCTGGAATTCCATAAAAATCACTATATTTTATTTTATCTGTTAATCTAAACTTATGGGTTAGAAGCTTAAATATGTTTTAAAGATTTACTGTCGCATCCATTATCATGAAATTCGCCGAAATCATGACGACAAAGCGCGTTCTGGAAGAATACGGGAACGGGCGGCGGGATTTTTCCCGCGTCAAAGTCCAGATGGCAGACTTCACGGACAAGGATATTCGCGGCATTGTTTTCCGTGACGCAGAAGTCAGCCACGCTTATTTTCAAAGAGCAAACTTAGAAGGCGCGGATTTCACCGACGCGAACGTTGAGTGGTGCGATTTCTCCAGAGCCATCGTAAAGAATGCGACTTTCGCACGAGCGAAGATGGGGTATTCGCTTTTCACTGACGTAATATTTGAAAACACGAATCTTAGCAACGCCGATGTGCAGTCCAGCTTGCTCTTTAACGCAGACATATCGCGAGCCAATATAACGGGAGCAAATTTCTACAACTGCGCTTTTAGGGCGTCCGACTTGACGCAGGAAGGCATATCCATAGCAAGACAGAAATTCATGGAATCAGGCAGTGGCCTGCCTTACGAAGTCAAGATGATGATTGAATTTTCGCTGAAGCGCGTGCAGGACAAGTTCAATGTCATGCAGATGGTTCAGGAAGAAACCCCGCGTGGCTCTGCTTACAGCTTAAGCGTCGGAAAAGGATATTCAGTCAAAATTGCAAACGACGAAGGCGGCGCGGCGTACGAATCACAGAACCCGTACCGCTCCGAAGTGAAGTACAAGGCGAGAAATGCTTATAGGCCTGTTGGATTTTAACGAATGATTATTACTCCACGAATAAAAGTAGCCATACCACGATAAGCGTCGGCTCTATCGGAAGGAGGCAAGTGCGAAATTGCTGTCTCTAGTTTCGATGCTCCGACATTCATTTGACCTGTCAATGTCATATCTTATTTAATAACCAATATGCTTATAAATCCCTAAAAATTACAACCCGAGCCGCCTGAACATTCCGCTTCTCTTCAGCTTCGCGGGCGACAGGCTTTTCATGAGCTTCTTTGATTTTGCATAATTCGCGACGAGTTCGCGCACTTCGCTTTCGGCAGTGCCGGAGCCAGTGGCTATGCGCTTCACCCGCAATGGATTCAGGATGTCAGCGTTCGCTTTTTCCTCCTGCGTCATCGAGTCAATCATGTGCTTCCACTTCTTTATCTTGCCTTCTTGCGCGTCCACGTCGCCTGCTTTCCCTTTGAATCTGCCAAGCCCCATCATGTCCAGTATCTGCGAGAACGAGCCCATTTTCTTTATTGACTCGAATTGCGAGTAAAACTCGTCTATTGTGAATTCGCCTGTCATGACTTTCTCGGCTTTCTTTTCGTCCATGCTTTCACGCGCCTTTTCAAGCAGCGTCTCCATGTCCGGGAAGCCGACGAGCCGGCCGACAAATTTTCTTGGGTCGTACTGCTCCATATTTTCGATGTTTTCTCCAGTGGTTATGAAAATGACCTTTGCGCCCGTTTCTTTGCACGCGGTCAGCGCGCCTCCGCCTTTTGCCGTGGAATCCATTTTCGTCACGATGACGTCCGTTATTCCGAGCGCGTCATGGAATGCCTTTGCCTGCTCGCGCGCCGCCTGCCCTATGTCTGCGGGTATGATTAAAATGCGCTCGTCCGGCGAAACCGCAGAGCTGACGGACTTTATTTCTTCTATGAGCGCCACATCCAGCGCGTTCCTTCCCGAAGTGTCGAAAATGAATACGTCAGTATTGAGCTTCAGCGCGTTCCTTGCTATGCGCGCCGCGTCTTTCCCGTTTTTCTCGCCGTAAAACTGCGCGTCTGTTTTTTTCGCCAGTTGCTCCAATTGCTCATAAGCCGCGGGCCTGAAAGTGTCGCACGCGACAAGCGCCGTCTTAAGCCCTTTTTTCTGATAAAATCTGGCGAGCTTTGCGGCAGTAGTGGTCTTTCCTGTGCCGTAAAGACCGGACAAGAGTATGCGTTTTGGCTGTATGGTTATCGCCGTCTTTTCGCTGCCCAGTATATCCGTCAGTTCATCATAGACTATCTTTATGACGTGTTCTTTTCTTGAAAGCCCGTCAGGAAGCTTCGTCATCGCTTTTTCGCGGATGGCGTCGCTTAAGCGCATCACGAGCGTTACATCTACGTCCGCCGCGAGCATTGTCCGTTGCACGTCGCGAACCAACTCTTCGACGTGCTCGCGGTCGACTATACCAAGGCGCGAAAGCTTATCTATGCTCTCTTTCAGTTTGTCAAGCATGGGAATAATTGGTGAGAATGCTTAAAACGATTGGGTTGGTAAAAGAGCAAAAGGTCAGTATGCGTTGTTGCCGATAAGATGCCGCATCAATGCATGGGCGCGTTTTCTCGGTGCGTTACCTATCCTGTCTTGCAATTCCCGGTCTGCCGGAGAATATCTTATATGGTCCTGCGTAGCATCTATCAGTTGCGTATCTTCCGGTTGATATGACATATTATAGAATCCTACTCCGTACAAAAACCGCATTCTGGATAAGAACGGAACTTCACAGGGATTGTACATTATTGCTCTCTCCGTCACTTCCTCGGTGCATTTCTTCTGTGACGTTTTTCTCCTGTTTGCCCGAAGAATATATAAGATTCTTCCATAGAGGCAACGTTATTATGCATGCGAATGCAAATATCAAAGCGTAAACCACCCAAGGCGGCATCAGCAGCTTAGTAGCCTGACTTTCGGCATAGTTCAATTCTCTGATTTTTGCAGCATTCAGCGTTTCAAGCTGCGCCTGCTGCACTTTCAGCGATGCCAGTACCGTTTTCATTTCCTCTATTGCATTTTTCAGAAGCATCGTGCTTTCCTCGGCGCGCTTGGATTCTGCTACAGAAGCCTCTATCCGGCTTCCCATGATGGCAGTTTCTCGCGTTGCCTTTTCTATGGCATCAAGGTTTTCCACTATGTAAGTCGGGCTCCTGCCCGATGTCGGCGTTATGGTCCGTAATATGCCGTAGAGCCCGTCGCTGCCAGCTATAATAGAACCGTTTATTGCACTTTCTTCAAGAGCCACGTAGCCCGCATGGGCGGCAGCGACGACAAGCAAAGCTATTACGAGCGTTTTCATGATTTTGCCCTCCTAAATGCAAGATAACCATACATGCCCGCCGTCACGACAAGCAGTACAGTTGCCCAATAATCAATGCCAAACTTTCCGGAAGTTTTTGCCAGCGCGGCATCCATCTTTTTCATTATGATGCCTGTCTCGCCCTGCAGCGCGGCATTGGCATTTTTCGCGTTTATGAGAGCTATGTTCGCTTCCGTGGCGTTGTTCTTCGCTTGTTGCTCAAACTCTTTTGAAGCGTTTGCGCCCCTTTCTGCGCCGCCCAGCAACTCCGCAAGCCGCGAATTGGAGTATTCCACGGTTTCAAGCTTTTCCGTGTCTTCAATGAACGTGCCAAGCGAATGTGTGCCGAAGTATATTTCCGTTACCGGAGGCATTGGCGGCTCAAGTGCTTTTACATAAAGCGTGCGCAACGCCGGGTCAAACCTCCATTCCACGTTCCCATGGGATATAAGCGCGACAGGGACGATGCTTTCGGGCACAAAGACGTATATTCCGGAAGCATCGTTTGATGCCAGCGCGATTTTTAGCTTTCCAGATTTCACGAAGTAACTAGTTTCCCGCTCATCTATAAGAGATGAACCGTTGGGCACGATTATGAACCCGGCTATTTTCGCGTATTGAATGAAGGAGCCGGCATCAAGAAAAGAGCCCACAGGATGATTCTCCCCGTCTATATTAATAGACTCAACGAAGGACGGGGCGCTTCCGGCGTTTTCAACCACTCCTTTTGCCAGCCCGGCGCCATTCTTTGATATAAAGTCTGCGACGTTAAGCTGCTTCTCGCTTTGCAGTTCTTTCGCGGCAGGTTCTGAAAGAATTTCTATACTGCCGGATACCTCGGCAAACGAGAATGCTAGCAGCATCACATAAGCGGCAAAAAGCAGACCATAAGCCTTCTTCATGCTAATTTCATTTATCGTATCTATAAAAAACGTTTTCGCCGCGGTGATTGGTTTGTGCTTGCGCCGCCATCTTCCCGTGCGCTTAAATACGCTTTGGAGTTAGTGAGCGAGAAGCAACAGTCATAATATGGGATACGACTCGCGAGCAATGCGAGCGAGGGGTATGGATACGACTTGCGAACGAAGTGAGCGAGAATAGTAAAGAAATAATATGGGATACGACTTGCGAAGCGAGGGGTATTATGGACAGTGTTCAGATACGTTTGACGGAACGGCAAGTTCACGCTTTGGATGCGCTGATAAAACGTGGCATTTATCCCAGCCGCAGCGAAGCCGTGCGCGACGCCGTGCGGAAGCTCGTGGAGAAGTAGGAAAGATACGGACGCAAAATCCCCCGCTTTCCCGAAGGGCTTTTTCACTGGCACTGTCGTGGAATCCCGCGCCGCAACAATTTCTGGCTGCATTTATGACAATAAGTAAAGCCGAAACCAAGCCCCGCCAAAAACCGGACAATGCGCTAAAAGTTCTTTCCCTTTCACAACGCCGGCCACTTTAGTGGCGGAATTATTTACAGCCGTTCGGGAACTAGGATCTTGATACGTTCTATATGGCCAAGATGAACATAATTTATATGGCTTTTGTACCTATCTGGAACAGAATTCCAGCCTAGTATGTCAGTAAGAATCATAAATGGCAACTCTGGTTTACCTTCGTAATTACGTTCATATCCTTCAGGTATTTTTCCTTCATCACCATTGTCATATCCAAGATAGTATCCTATGAGAGAATATCTTACACTGGTACCTTTTGGATTATATATTACTTGCATCATGGGATGCTCTCCTGTCCCATGTTCAAAGTCTTTCAGTTCATCAATCGTCAGGCTAATTTTACTCACCTATTCACTGGAATAATAAATGAGAGAATAGTTAACTTTATAAGAGGCTACTCCGATTAGAAAAGGCTTCTCGTGGAAGGCGCAGAAGCGGCCAATACCCTTACTTTCTGCGCAAAGCCTCTGATGACGAGCTTTTCGCGTGATTACTCTAGCAACCCGTCCGCTATCTTTTCAGCGTCAAATCTCTCCAGGTCCTCGTAATTCTGCCCGGTGCCTAAGTATAGTATCGGCTTTTTCGTGACATACGTGGCGGAAAGACAGGCACCGCCCTTTCCATAGACGTCCGCTTTCGTGAGTATCATGGCGTCTATTCCTACGGTTTCGTCGTATCGCTTCGCTTGCTCGTAGATGTCGTTCCCCGTAAGCGAGTCCAGCACCAGTATCTTCAGGTCAGGCTTGTTCACGCGCGCGACTTTCTTCAACTCGTCCATTAAATTCACGTTTGCGTGCGAGCGGCCTGCAGTGTCGCCTATCACCAGTTTCGCCCCTCTCGCCTCTGCGTGCTTGCGCGCGTCAAATATTACCGCCGCTGAATCCGCGCCGTATGTGTGCTTTATGAGCTCAAAACCCGCCCTGCGCGCGTGCTCCTCCAGCTGCTCAATGGATGCGGCGCGGAACGTGTCGCCTGCTGCCACCACGGGCGTAAACTCCTTCAGCATGTAGGCAAGCTTGGCTATCGTCGTGGTCTTCCCGGCGCCGTTGCTCCCGAAAACAAGTATAGTGAATGTGCCCTGCTTTTCGACGATGAGTCTTCGTAAATCAATGTCCGGCTGGTTCATGACGTTCTTTATCGCTTCCTTTAACGCCCGTTTCGTCTCTTTTTCCGCGTCATTCCTTCCTACGCTTTTCCCGACAAGCGATGCTTTCACGTCGTCACATATCTTTTCCGCCGCCGCCAGCGCAACATCGTTTTCAATGAGCGCGACTTTCAGCACGACAGTTATATTATCTATGTCCTTCTCTTCCAGCGCCTTCTCGGTTAATTTTTTTATCAGCCCGGAGAGAAATCCCTTTTTTTCTTCCTTCGTCTCTGTCGGCTCCTCTTCCGCAGGTATGGTAACGCGCTCTTCAATTATAGAAGGCAGTTCGTCTGTCGATTTTTGTAGTTCTTCACCGCCTTCCTGCACTGTCGTTTCCTGCTGCGTTGTTTCCTGTTGCTGCTCTTCCCGTTCAATTTCCTGCCTTATCTCTTCTTTCTTCTCTGCTTCCTTTGAGAACAAGCCTTTCAGGCGCTTCTTAAGCGATTCAAACATCGCGCTCACTTTGCAAGCTTCTGGAGCTCTTCTTCCAGAGATTCTATTTCTTTCATATAATGAGCGACCAGGACATCCATCTCTCCGGCAAGCTTTGCTGCCTCTTCTTCCCGCTCCGTAAGAAGCGTGATAGCCTTTTCGCGCGTCTCTTCCACTATCACGTTGGCGCCTATGCTTACCATGAAGCTGCCCGCGTCTTCAAGCGAGGCTTTGGCGAACATGCCCGCCCCGACCGGAGACCAGAGCGATTTGCCTGCGGACGAGGCATTCAGGCTTTTCAGAGTCTCCAGCGCTACCTTTATCTCCGCGGCTTTTTCTTCAATCGAGGAGCGCTCCTGAAGCATGCCGGTTATCTGCTGCTTCAGTATCTGGTACTGGAGATATTTCTTCTGCAATTCTTCTTTTTGTTCCATTTAATTACCTCGTCCGGAAACTTATAAAAACCCAAGCGCTTCCGTGATGTTGCCGAGTTCCGGTCCGGATGACGCCGGCGACGCGGCAAAGCCGCGCGAATTGGCGATTATCCCTGCCCTAACGTAAGGCGAACCGAAGTTGACCGTGCCTATCATCGCGCGCACGCCAAGCACTTCTTCTATTATCCGTTTTTCCCCGTCTTTCACGCGCGGATGCACAAGGCATCCCTTGTTCGTGGCGAGCGCCGCGCTGCCGATTATGCCCAGCCCGGCGATTCCCGACACTGCCGTTCTGACGTTCAAAAAATTCCCTATTTCTTTCGCGCTTTTACGTAACAATGGCGAAATGATGGCGCCATAGTCGTTAGCGAGTATGAGATTCCCTATGGCAGTATGCTTCGTTTCAATTTTTAGTATATTCAGGTTGCCCGGAAACCGCGAGAAGTCCTCGGCTATTCGCGCCACCACAATGCCTGTAGCGTTTCCGGCGGCGAACAATCCCGCCAGGTCAGTGTTGAAAAGGATGGCACTCACTCGCTCAACACCCATCTCCTTCGCCGCTTGCTTTGACTCTTTGGAAGGCATCCCGGATATTAGTTTCTTATCCGTGCAGAAGCCGTGCAATCCGATGTTCGTGTCGCCGTCAGCCGTTATTTTTATCATCGTTCTTCCCCGTTTTCATCATAATTTTCTGGAATATACCGAAGCCCGGAACCTTTGTTTTTCTGAAGGCATCTGTGAGTTCTATGCCGACTTCATCGCCGTCCTTTAGCTTTAATTTTTCTCTTAGGTTCACCGAAGACAGCAATTCTACGACGTTCTTCGGGTATACATCTTCCGTTTGCCTCATTGCCCAGCACTGCTCCGAGCCAGCTAACGACGTGAGCGTTGCCGGCGCAAGGTAAGCTTCCACCTTCGGCTTGCCGTTAATCAACAAATGCTCTATTTTCTTCTCTGCGCGTATCTCCATGTCCACTTCTTCAGTCGTTCTCACGTTCAGCGTCCCCGCGAACGGCTTGAATCCCAGCATTCCGGTAAGTCTGCTGCTCCACTTCAAGATGAGGTCTTTGCCCCTTTCAAATCCGGAGAATACCGTGCCTTTCACGCGCATAGTTACAATATCGTGGAATGGTATATAAAATCAATTTGAAGTAAAGAAAACGGCGCAAGCTAAATATTCACCGAGTAGATGACAGAAGGATAATACATAAATGTATTGAACAAATAGCATATTTTTTGCTCGCGCGTACTACCACAACAACCGTACCACACTATCATTCAAGATGGGAGGCAGTGTATATCTTATCATATAAAAACCGCTTCAGACTTCCTGCTTCTTCGCGGCTTCCACGCTCTTTGCCGCCTTCACGTCCATTTTTGTCTGCTCCTTGGTGGACATTTCCTTTGCGCTTTCTATCTTTTTCTCCAGCTCCTCGTTTTTCTTCGCCTGCGGGCTGGTGTGCTCCTTCTTCTCTCCGTCCTTGCCGTGCTGTTCCTTTG
>DATDXW010000068.1:0-5313 GCA_035289125.1 archaeon
AAATTCTTCCCCTGCCGTCAATTTTCGCATAGAAACAGCTAGGCGTGGCTCTCCTTCTTACGCTATCCCTGCTCTTTTCAGAGATGAACCAATTCCGTCGTGAAGACGTTCGCCTCTCATGTTCTCACGCTTCTTTTACGCGCAAACATTACTTAAGCGTTTTGTGGGTTGAACGGTTGCAATCGCCGTTGTACGAATCTTTATATATACATGTATGCATGTATGCATATGACTAAAGTGATATCAATATCGGACGACGCTTACGAAGCGCTGAAGCGGTTCAGGGGGGAAGGCGAGTCATTCTCCAAGGCCGTGATGAAACTCACCGAAAGAGAAAAAGAGTCCGGCATCATGAAATTCGCAGGCATGTGGAAAGACAAGCCGGAAATGGAAAAAATATTCGCGGAGATACGGAAGGGCCGGGAAAAATTTAAAACGAGGGACGTGAAACTCTGATGCATTGCTTGGATACGGATGTGATGATAGATTTTCTCCGGGGAAAGCCCGATGCCGTGAAGGCGATGAAAGGATTTTCGGTAGATGGCGTGTCCACCACCTGCCTGAACGTATGCGAATTGTATAAAGGCGCATTTTTATCCGGAGCGCCTGAAGCCGAGGTAGCGCGCGTGGCGAATTTTCTCAGAAACGTGAACGTGCTGGGACTGGACGAAAAGGCCGCGCGCATATACGGGAATATTTTCGCCCGGCTGAAAACGCAGGGCATGCTGAAGCAGGAGTTTGATATGCTGATAGCCGCCATTTGCATTTCTCACGGGCAGCCCTTTGTGACGAGAAACGCGAAAGACTTTTCGGCAATCCCCGGCATTGAACTTGAAAAAATTTAGGGCCGCGGCCGGGATTTGAACCCGGGTCAGGAGCTCCACAAGCTCCGATGCTAACCGCTACACAACCGCAGCCATGTTGAAATGATTTCTCACAACGAGATTTAAAAGGTTCGTGGGCGCGCCTTGCAGTATCTTGTAAGAAGCCCGTCAGGTTTTATAAACTTCCCTTCCAAGTTGATGCTATGGACAAGGCACGCGAGGAGCAGGTAGCAAAGTTCTGGGCAGACAACTCTATATATCGCAAGGCGAAGGAGGCGCGGGCGAAGGGAAAGAAGTTTTACTTTCTGGATGGTCCGCCCTACGCCACGGGCGCGATACACATGGGAACGGCGTGGAACAAGATTCTCAAGGACGCTTACATCCGCTTTTGGAGGATGAAAGGCTTTGCGGTGCGCGACCAGCCGGGCTACGATACGCACGGGATGCCGATAGAGAATAAAGTGGAAAAAGAGCTGGAGCTTCGCTCCAAGCGGGACATAGAAAAGCTGGGCGTGGAGGCATTCACAAAGCGGTGCCGCGAGTTTGCAACGAAGTTCATCGGGGTAATGAGCGGGCAGTTCAAGGACCTGGGCATATGGATGGACTTTGAACATCCTTACCTAACGTTGGACAAATCCTATATAGAAGGCGCATGGGCGACGTTCAAAACCGGCTACGAGAAGAAGCTGCTTTACCATGACGTTTATCCAGTCCATGTCTGCCCAAGATGCGAGACGGCCGTGGCTTATAATGAAATAGAATACGCCAAAGCCACGGACCCTTCGGTATACATAAAGTTCAAAGTGAAAGGCAAAAAGGAATTTCTCGTCATATGGACGACGACGCCGTGGACGCTGCCCGCGAACGCGGGCGTGATGGTTCATCCGAAGGAAGACTATGTCCGCGTGGAGGCAAACGGAGAAACGCTAATACTTGCAAAGCCTCTTCTGGAAAAAGTGATGGAGAAAGCAGGCGTGAGTAAATACAAAATCATTGAAACGTTCCCGGGAAAGGCGCTTGACCGCGTAGAGTATGAACATCCTCTGAAGAACGAAGTCACGGCGCAGCAGAAAGTTCGGGGTAGAGTGATTCTTTCCGAGCAATACGTCACGATGGAAGACGGGACTGGGCTCGTGCATACGGCGCCGGGCCACGGCGAGGAAGATTATAAAGCCGGCAAGCAAGCCGGATTGCCCGTAATTTCCATCGTCGGCATGAACGGCGTCTATGCCGAAGGAGCGGGCAAATACAACGGAATGTTCGTCAAGAAGGCTGACCGCGAGATAATCAATGACTTGGCGGCTAAAGGAGCGCTGCTGAAAGAAGAAAAAATAACGCACGACTATCCGCAGTGCTGGCGATGCTCTTCACCGTTGTTGCAGATGGCTGTGCGACAATGGTTCTTCAAAGTGACTGCGATACGCAAGAAACTCATGGAAGAGAACGAAAAAGTAAACTGGCAGCCGGAATGGGCGAAGAAACGCTTCGTCAATTGGCTGGAGAGCTTGGGCGACTGGCCGATTTCCCGGCAGCGCTACTGGGGAATACCGCTGCCGATATGGACGTGCGAGTGCGGCGAAGTGAAAGTCATAGGTTCAAGTGAAGAGCTACCGAAAACGCTCAAAGACTTGCACCGTCCTTACGTGGACGAAATAACGATGCCGTGCAAGTGCGGACAGAAGATGAAAAGAATACCGGATGTTTTAGACGTCTGGTTTGACTCAGGGCTGGCGGCATGGGCGTCGCTGAAAAAAGAGGAGCGTGAAAAATACTGGCCTGCTGATTTTGAGACAGAAGGGCCTGACCAGATACGCGGATGGTGGAATTCGCAACTGATAACGTCCGTGATTACTTTCGGGGAAAAACCGTTCAACAACATACTCTTTCACGGGTTCGTGCTGGACGCGCACGGCATAAAGATGTCCAAGAGCAAGGGCAACATCACTGACCCCTTTGACGTCGTGAACAAGCACGGGCGCGACGTGCTGCGTTACTATCTGTTATCGTCGGCGCCGTGGGACGATTTCTACTTTAAGTGGATTGACGTGGACGAGATAGCCAAGGCATTTCTTGTCGTTGAAAATGCGTTCAAGTTCGTCGGGACGTATGTGCCGGAAGCCGGAGACGCGTCAAAGATGAACATTGAAGACGGATGGATACTGTCAAGGCTGAACAGCGTGATAAAGGCTTACAACGAAAACTTCTCATCGTATAACGGGCACAAGGCTGTGCAGGAGCTGTATAACTTTCTCTTAAACGACTTTTCCCGGTGGTACATAAAGCTCATCCGCGAAAGAACGTGGCCAACTTATGCTGGAGAGGATAAACACGGCGCGTTTTATGCGCTCAGCGAAGTGGCGAAGAAGAGCGCTATACTTTTGGCGCCGATATGCCCGTTCATGGCTGAAGAAGTTTACCAAAAATACCTGAAGCCGCTCGGCGCGAAGAAAGAATCTGTGCATCTTGAAGACGTGCCGGAGGCGGACGATACATCAATAAATGCAGTGCTTGAGAGGGACATGTTCAAAGTGCGCGAAATAACTGAAGTAGCCAGTAGTATCCGTCAAGAAGCCGGAATAAAGCTCCGGTGGCCGCTTGCCGCGCTATCATTAGAATTCATAGAAATAGACGATAATCTTCACGGTATTCTGAAAGAAATCTGCAACGTGAAGAGCATCGTAAAGAAAGGGGAAGGTTTCGCAACTAAAGAATACGGCACAGGCACAGTAGGTTTAGACACGAAACTTACCGAAGAGCTTAAGCAAGAGGCTGCGTTGCGCGAAGTTCTGAGAAAGGTGCAGCAGATGCGCAAGGCAGCGGGACTGGAAGTGAAAGACGACATAGAGCTTTCTCTTTCAGATGCTTCATTAAAGGCGTTTAACGAAGAAATCGCGAAGCAAGTAGGCGCGAAAAATATAAGATACGACGCGAAGAGCGGCGAGAAGCTGGACGTGGACGGGAAAACTATTTTTATCGGCATGCGCAAGATATAGTGATGGAAAAACCGACCCGTGTACTGATGAAGACGCACCATATAATCTTTGACGCGATAGGCTGTGACGAACGGCTTAACGACGAGTAGTTTGTTTTCACGATGCTGATGGAGATACCGAAGCTCGTCGGCATGAAGATAATGACCGGACCGCACATAGCGCGCGATTATAATCCGGACAACGCAGGCATATCGGGCTTTGTGATAATCAGCTTCTCGCACATATCAATCCATACGTTTCCAAAAACAAAAGAAATCTACGTTGACGTGTTCTCCTGCCGCCCGTTTGACTACGCGAAGGTGCGTGCCTATCTGCAGGAAAAGCTCGGCGTGCCGGAAGAAAACGTGGAAACGCACGAAGTGAAACACCCGTGGGAATAATGACGCCGAGGGTGTCAATGTTAATATAGCTACCTTCTAATGCACTCCCACCATTTATAAGCATTATGCCGTAGATATTGGCATGGAAGACTACTTTTCCGAGGCTGTGAATTTTATAAAAGGCATAACGAAAAACGACAGCGTCATCATAATCTTCAACAATGACGCAGACGGCATATCGGCGTGCGTGCTTATTGATACGCTGCTAAAGTCAAAGGGCGTCAAGCCTTACATAATCTCGCAACCGATGCCGACGGAAAAGAATCTTGTCCGGAAGATACAAACCACGATACCGACCAAGATAATCTTCCTTGACCTTGCCATGGACCAGCAGCAGGCCGTGATAAAGCGGCTCGCGGGAATGTGCGACATCCTCATCATAGACCACCACAGCATCCACAACAATCTCAATACTCCGAGCGTTGTCCATCACAATCCGCGCTTCAGAAGCAGTGAAATATACCAGTCGGCGACTTATCTTGCCTATAAAATAACGTCACAGATGCAGGATATGCGAAAATATCTCTGGATTGCGGCTGTGGGAATGATAGGTGACTACAATCTTGACTACAGCTCAGACGTAGTTGAAGAAGTTCAGAAGGCGTACCCGAAGGTGACGGGTAAAGCGCCGCTTTACGGTAGTTTTCTCGGCAGGCTCGCCGACATGATAGCTTCGTCGCGCGCGATGAACGCCGTGTCTTGTGAAGAGATGGTGCGCGTATTTGAAGAAGCCGGAGAACTGGAGAACTTTGATAAGACCGAAGGCAGCGCAAAGCTGAAGGAAGCGGATGAAATCATACGTAATGAGTTCAGCGAGATAGAAAAAGACATGGAAAAGAACGCGGAAACGCATGGCGGGCTTGTCATGTATGAGCTGAAGAGCAGGCACAACCTGTGCTCGCCCGTTTCAACGAAGATGAGCGAAAGATATAAGGGAAAATTGCTCATGATTTACCAGAAAGCCTCCGGCAAGTACCACGCTTCCGGGCGCAATCAGGACAAGAGATACGACGTTGCCACGATATTCAACAAAGCCGCGCGCGGGCTGAAGGGCGCGGCGGGCGGGCATCCCGCCGCTGCGGGCGCGACCATCGCCGAAAGTGACTGGGAAACGTT
>DATDXW010000069.1:0-18174 GCA_035289125.1 archaeon
CTGCACCATGCATGCGCTACGCAGGCTCGGCAGGGCGTTAGCCCCATTCGGAATAGCCGGCGCGCTTCTGTTAGGAGCCGGCGGTGCGACTGTACTTGAAAAATATCACGCCATCCCCTACAAGTCCGCGAATTACGTGGAAGTCTCCTGTTTCGGAAACGGGGAATATAAGATAGAGACTCCGACGCTAACCGTTAATCAATACGCGTTCGGCAGACGACCTGTTACTGAACCAATGTATGGCGAAGGCGTTGGAATAACCGCGCACCATCTCGCGACCGATGCGAACGGCATCTTGTACGAAGATTATTCTTACGCAGGAAATGGAACCGTGATATGCCCAGACATCGTGCTCACGGCAGAGCACGTGCTAGGCGGGAACGACACTTATTACTTTTCCAGCCAAGGCAATGGAATGAGAGTGCTGTTTTCTGGCAAGGATGACCGCGAACATGACCTGGCGCTGCTCTTTGTGAGAAACGAGTATCCTTTTGAAAGCAAGACAAGGATACGTACGAGCAAGATGGAAGAAGGCGAGCGGGTTTTCGGCGTTGCCGTAAGCGCAGAAGACGACACAGGAATCGTATCTCCATTCACCAGGACATTTAAACACAAAGGTGGCCCCATGTATCACGTAGAAGAACAACGATATAATGAGAGCGGGAAAGGCGTTGATACTTATAGTCGCCTTGAGGAATATGATGTTGTCAAAAACCCGGACGGAAGTCTTGGTGTGGGCGCAATAAAACAGAAGAATCCTGCCACCGAGCGGGGATGGAGCGGGTCATCTTTCTATGACAGGTACGGGAATCTTGCGGGTATGATTGTCTCCTCCGACCTTTCTACAGGAATAAGATTCGCCCGAACGCCGGACGGCGAAACGGCATATCAAATTGGCAAGGACTACGCCGTGCCCGCTGGCGAGATAATCGCCTTCCTGCGTGGCGAATAATCACGGCGCCGCGTTGAAGATTCTTCTCAAGGCGCTTTCCTCCCGCGGCAATAGAATTTAAGCAGTCATGCGATTACTTTATCATGGACAGGCTTGAGATTCTTGAATATTACGCGCGCGAAGACGTTTCCAGTGAAATAGCAAAAAACGCGGCGGCGCGCGAAGTCGCCGCTGCGCACGTGGACGGTAGCTACGAGTCGCGACCGAACACCCTGCAATACCCGTCGGATGTCCTGCACTTCGCCAAACGGGGCGTCACCTCCTTCCACTACTCGGTCGAGCACTGGCTCAACCCCATGGCACTTACCAAGGATAATTATACAGCCCTTCGTTCAGGATGGGACCTGATACTGGACATAGACTCAAAACTGGGCGTGGAAGAAGCCAAGCTTGCGGCGGCGGCGATAATGACTTTCATAGAGAAATATGGCGTGAAGAATTATGGCGTGAAGTTTTCCGGCAGGCGCGGATTCCACATCGCGCTTCCGTGGGTCATGTTCCCGAAAGAAATAAACTACCGGCATGCCCGTGAGCTTTATCCCGAAGTGCCGCGCGCCGTGGCGGGCTTCGTATGCGAAAAAATATCGCAGACGCTTATGCAGTCGCTGATAAAAACGCGGGGCATGAAGAATCTTCTTTCTATATTAGAAGAGCCGCCTTCGGAACTCAGCCCTTATTATTTTGTGGAAGTGGAGAGAAACTGGGGCAACCGTCATATGTTTCGGGCGCCTTATTCATTAAACGAGAAAACGTGGCTCGTGTCCGTGCCTATATCAAGAAGCGACTTCCCGTCTTTCCGCGCCGAGAATGCGACGCCGGAAAAAATCATAGTGGAAGGTAAATTCTTCTCCGGCGAAGAAAACGAAGCCGAGCGCCTGGTAATAGACGCACTGGACTGGGCATCTGCAAGAAAAAAAGAGCCCGAAGCGAAGAAGGAAATAAAGCGCACGTACGAGGACAGGATACCGGAAGAGCTGTTTCCTCCCTGCATGAAGATTATTCTCACCGGGCTCAAGGACGGGCGGAAGCGGAGCGTGTTCACGCTTATTAATTTCCTGAGAATGTGCAACTGGGCATGGGACGAGATAACCGCGCGGCTCTACGAATGGAACAAGATAAACCCGCTGCCTGAGAGCTTTTTACTGTCGCAAATCCGGTGGAGCCAGCGGAACGCGCGCACCGCGCCGAACTGCGACAATGCGCAGTATTACCGGGACGTTGGCATATGCCAACCTGACGCAACATGCACCGGCGGCACGAACGCTATAACCGTAAAGAACCCGATAAACTACGTCTTCAGAAAGATGAAGCCGAAGATGAGAGCGCAGGAAAGCGACGTAAACGCCGTTTATTCTTGTAGCCGCTGCAAGCAGCCGTTCAAGACCATGAACGGGCTGAATATTCACTTAAGCAGAAGCCACGACGTCACTGATTTCTGAAAGCCGTAGCGTTATAAGAAGTTTGCTATTTTACGATTTTTATGGTATTTAGTAACCGACTCGTCAGAAATCTGGAAGGGGTCAGAAAAACTGTCAATAGTCGTATCGGAGAGCAAATGGGAACCTACTTGCCGAATTATCTAAGAGCACTACATTACGTCGTGACATAGTATGCAAAGGGCGACTACATGGTTTCCGATGACCTGTTGAAACTTGAGCAAGAAGGTTATCCCGGAATCTTTATGTTACTACAATTGGGATGGCTTGAACGATTTGATTGCCAAGAAGGTGGTTTTGCCTATAAATTGTCACCAGAAACCGAACAACTTCATCAATATTTAGTAGACGACGGATATACGTTTGGGCCATAAATTCTCGTAATGGAAAACGGAAATACCGGAAAATTCGCGTCTCATTCTTTGCTTACGTTTCGTTCGTGAGTGAAATGGGAAATGCTTCTTCTTGTTTTTAATCCTTTCCCGGCTTACTCTCGTTATGCTCACGTTTGAGGCGATAAGGGACCTGGAGCGCGGCGAAGCTGAACGCAAGACGCTGCAGAAACTGCCCGAAAACTTCGCCGAAGAGGTTCGCCAGTATCTTGCACTAAAGGGAAGCAATATGGAAAAAAACTCCGCCGACATACACGAGATAGAGAACGCGAAACGCAGCGTGAAGGAGCTTTTCGAGAAGCGGGAACGGAAGCTCATGGAACAAGTTCTCTACACCGTCAAGACCGGTATGCCGACCGAAAACCTGACCCCGGACGAAGAGAGGCTTTACCTGTACGTCATCGAGGAAGTGAAAAAACACAGGGAAATGTTCTTTTCATCCGGGAAGCCCGTGGAGCCTGCGCTGGAAAAGGTGAAAGCTTACCGCATCCGTGCCACGCTGCCGCGCTTCGTCGGGCCGGACATGAAAGTCTACGAACTGAAAGAATCGCAGGTGCTTCAGGAAGGCGAATTGCCAAAGCCTTTAAATGATTTATTATTAAAGAAAAACCTGCTGGAGATAATATAATGATCATACCTAAGACGCAAAAAAGATACTGCCCTTTCTGTAAAAAGCACACGGAACATAAGGTGGAAGAGGCGAAACGCCGTCCGAGGCGCGAATCTACGAAAGGCCAGAAGCGCTACCGACGCAAGCTGAAGGGATACGGCTCGTTCCCGAAGGAAAATCCCAAAGGGCGGGAAAAGCCAACGAGGAAAACGGACCTTCGCTACCTCTGTAGCGTCTGCGGAAAGAGGCACACAGTCGGAAAAGGTTTCCGGGTAAAGAAACTGGAGTGGCTGAAGTAGATGGGTATCATTCCGTCTATAACGTCGCCTGTTCTTGATATCTTCATCTTCTCGATGTTTATCGCGATCATTCTGTCACTACTGCAGAAATTTCTCGTCAATCAGGACGACGCCAAGCGGATAAAGGACAGGATGAAGGCGCTCAACGAAGAGATGAAATTGAAACGCGACAATGCAGAAGAGCACGCGAAAATCATGCAGAGCTACATGAAGGAGAACAGCACTCTCATGAACATGACGATAACTCCTTCGCTTGTTTCTCTTGCGCTGTTCCTGCTGATTTTCATACCCGCTCTCAGCTACCCGTACGGCGATCACACGGCATTGCTCGAAAACGGGCAGGGGGATGCGGACATCGGAAGCATTGCATACGCCATATCCTACGATTCCGGCATGGCGTCTTTCGGGGGCATTGAATGCCAAACGCCATGCGAAAAAAACATTGACGGCGTGCTCTGGGAAATAAGGCATGAAACGTCCGGACTGCCTTTCATGGAGCAAGAGGAGAAGATAGTCTTCTCCCGCATAATTGCGCGCCTTCCCTTTGACCTGCCGCTTGCCGGCTCTTCGGTGAGCTGGATGGGATGGTACATACTCTCGCTGCTCATGTGGATATCCATGTTCAGAAAAGCCCTGAAGATACACCTATGACTTTCATAGTGCGTTCCGCGGAGATATCGAAGTACGGGCAGTACCCGGGCTCCCGCAGCGTGGAAGAGCTTCTTTCCAACGGAATTATAATATTGGACAAGTGGCAAGGTCCGACATCGCACGACGTTGCCTCTATAGTGAAAAAAGTTCTCGGTCGCGCGAAAAGCGGCCACGCCGGAACATTAGACCCGATGGTGTCCGGCATCCTCGTCATAGCTCTGGACAACGCCTGCAAAGTGCTACCGGCGCTGCAAAAGCAGGATAAGGAATACGTCGGCGTGATGCACTTGCACAAAGCCGTAGACGACAAGGCACTTGGACTGGCGATAAAAAAGATAACCGGCGAGATAACCCAGCGCACGCCGGTGCGCAGCGCCGTTGCGCGGCGCGAGAGAAAACGAACAGTATATTCCTTTGATATTCTTGAACGTAAAGAAAATGACGTTCTGTTCAGGGTGCGCTGCGAAGCCGGTACGTACGTACGCCTGCTCTGCCATGCCATCGGGCAGCACGTCGGCGGCGCGCATATGAAAGAACTACGGAGAACCGCAGTAGGCGCATTCAG
The DNA here is from genome assembly GCA_035289125.1 of archaeon. GTDB lineage: Archaea > Aenigmatarchaeota > Aenigmatarchaeia > GW2011-AR5 > GW2011-AR5 > JACQID01. Next base: position 4,906 of record DATDXW010000069.1, read on the forward strand.
CGAAAGCCGCGCCGTCAAAATCCACGACCTTGCCGACGCTTACGCTGATTGGAAAGAGAGCGGCAGCGAGGAGATAAGAAATTATGTTTTGCCTGTCGAAACCGCGGTGGAAGGCATCGGCAAGATTGTCATAAAAGACAGCGCCGTCTATTCCGTTTCCAAAGGCTCTCCGCTTTACGGCGGCGGCATTTCGCGGATAGAAAGCACAATCAAAAAAGGCGACTTGGTGGCGCTACTCACGTTACGCGGCGAACTCGTCGCTTTGGCGCGTTCGGAAATAGATGCAACGCAAAAAAACAGGAGCGCCGCCGCGCGAATAGAGCGCGTGATAATGACAGAAGGCTATCCGAAAGTTTAAGTCCGTTTACAGCGTATATTCTTATGCTTCCTCAGGAGCTCCTGGATATTTTGGCATGCCCGAAATGCAAAGGCGACTTGGAATACGACGCGGAACGCGGCAGGCTTGACTGCAAGGCGTGCAAGCTACGTTACTCGGTGAAGGACGACATACCGAACATGCTCATAGACGAAGCTGAAAAAATATGAGGCGATTGGAATGTCAATATACGCCGTCAAACCCAGTATAGTGCTGAATCTCGAGATAATCCCGATAGGACGCGACCCTCTCGTTGCCCTTATTGACGTCAACGGCGGTTATGTTAAACAATTGCGACTGAACGGCGTGGACGCAGGACCGCGCGATTACGCCTTTCTTGGAAGCGGTGCCAATGTTGTTGAAGTGACCGCCGAATATCCCGGAGGAACCATCAGCGAGGCGTATGCCGTCATAAACGATATAGCCAGAGGTTACTCAATTTCCATAGTAAGCATATAGCACTTTCCCATTAGTCTTTTAACCGTATCACTTCTATTTAACAAAGAAGCCGAGATGGCGGAGCTTGGTCCAACGCGCACGCCTGGAAATTTTTGTAATATGGCATCGACTTTTGCCATAGCAAAAAGGGGATAGCGTGTGAGCTTATGCTCGCGCAGGTTCAAATCCTGCTCTCGGCGCTTTTTATTCTATTCGCGATTATTTCTATTATGCACCAGAAAATATCCGTCATAATTCCGACGCTGAATGAAGAGCATTACATAAGGCGCTCCCTTGGCTCGCTGAAGAAGCAGACGTTCAAGGATTTTGAAATCATCGTCGTTGACGGCCATAGCACGGACAAGACTCTGATAATAGCGAAGCGATACGGCGCGCGCGTCGTGAGCGCCGCAAGGCGCGGTCCGTGGAATGCAAAAAACGTCGGGGCAAAAAAAGCACGCGGAAAGTTATTGCTCTTTCTTGACGCAGACACCGCGGTGCCGCGGGATTATCTTTCCATGATAAGCGAAGAGCTGAAAAACACGCGCGTCGCGCTGATTGGCCCGGAAGTGCGGATGGACGCGCCGCTCCACTATCGCGTGATGCTGAAGCTTGTTTATGCCATGTTTATACTTCTCGGATGCATTAACCGCGCCCCTGCCGTGATGGCAGTCGCGTGCCGAAAGAAAGATTTTTTAAGTATCGGCGGATTCCCTGCGCGCCGTCTCGGTGAGGATGTGGAATTCTCCCGCAAAATGTCCCGGCTTGGCAATGTCGTAATCAGAAACCACTGCGTAACGTCGCCGCGCCGATTTAAACGGGAAGGGTTCTTTCGCCTTTGCGCAATATATACTTTCTCGCTCGTTGAATTTCTGCTCACCGGAAAGATGAGCCACAAAGGCTACGAGTTCGGGGCGTTTGGGAAGAATTAACACATTGGAGGCAAACCATTGCAGTAATTTAAATAGTTATCTGCTAAAGCTTCAAAATTCGGCGGTATTTCATGACACAACCCTCAATAGGCTTTGTAAAATCCCCATATAAAACCCCGTTCAAAGATTTTGCGATACCTGAAGCGCCGCCAGATGTCGTTAATTTCGTATCTATGCCCGAAGATAGATACGTCGATATACTAAAATTGCCGCCAGATGAAACAGCCGAAAGAATAAAAAGAATTGCATTGTTGATGAATGATGTCGGTAAACAGAATGAGCAATGGGCTGAAAGCGCTTTCCGTAAAATTCACGCATCTTATCCATGGATTGACACGCTGATGGTAGACCCACACGGCAGAACGGTTATCATTGCCGATGCGCAGGGCTTCCAGTTCCGAGGCTTCTGGGGGGCTCCCATTCAATACAATGATGTCAGGCGGCCTCCAACATCGGAAGAACTGGCTGTAATGGCATCCCAGTTACAAATGCCTCTGTATATGATTACGCACCCATTAGACACGCAACTTTACGTTCCTCATGACATTTTTTCTGATGTGCAGAGAGCTTTCGAGAGAGGCATGAGAACGAAAAAACAGAGGCGTGTGCCATACAAGATAACCGGCAAAGAAGGGCCGGAACTGAGCAACGCTATCATAGACGAATTGTCATTGATAGAAACCGAAATTTGCGAAATGCCATTCAAACCGGAGAAATTTGCTATGCTGAAAGGCGAGGAAGGCTATGTGCAGATTGATGTTGTTCGTGTCAACAAAGGAACTCTGGGAAGTTTGGAGGAAGAACTGCAAGAAACGTTTGCTCTTGGCAGGATAGTACTCAAAGACATCGGGCAAAAAGTAAAGGACCGAGAAGGCCTTGGGTTCAGACCGGCTGGAACGGGAAGGTCAAGAGAAACGGAAGTTGTGGGGTACTATCCAAGAGTATACCTAGGTAACCACAACGCTATGCCATATATTGAGTTGCCCGATCAGGGAAGGAAACGCCAACCGGTGTATATAACTCCCTTCAGTGAAGCTGATGAACTTCTGGGTGGGAAAATCCCGACAAGCACGGGAGAAAGAGCATACGTAGTTCACGCGAATCCTCAAACAAATCTCGCTGTTGACGCATTGATGGCATACAGAAGCGACAGCAACCTTAATGGTGTACCTTTGATATTAACCCATACCATAGACAGGAGATGGGCCAACCGATAATCATTCGGTACGGGCGATTCTCCCCAAGGCTGGATTCCTGCACCGAATCTTTAAGAACATTCTCAAAGTAAGCATAGCTGATTAAAATGGCAACGATAAGGCCCGGGCGATGCTACAGGCGGCTAGAAAGACCGTACACGCGGCAAAGCGTACGCGTCCCGCGAAAGGGATACGTTAAAGGCGTGCCGCGCTCCAAGCTCACCGAATTTGAGCACGGAACGAAAGGAAATTATGATAACAAGGTATTTCTTGTCGCAAAGCGCAGCGTCCAGATAAGGCACAATTCACTCGACGCCGCCCGTGTCGCAGCCGTCCAGTATTTGGAGAAACGCATAGGCAAGGGCGCAACGTTCTTCATGAAAGTCCGCGTTTATCCTCACCACGTTATCCGCGAAAATGCTCTGGCAACCGGAGCGGGCGCAGACAGATTCCAGCAGGGAATGCGCGCCTCCTTCGGCAAGCCGATAGGCACAGCCGCCCGCGTGATGGAGGGCCAGAAGATTTTTGAGATACAGGTCAACAACGCGTTTGTTCCGCTGGTAAAAGAAACCATGATGCAGGCAAAGTACAAGCTCCCGACACCGTGCCGGATTGTCGTTGAGTAATTCTTGGCGCGTTGGGTTTTATCACTGTTAAAAATATTTACAGTCCGTTCCTTTCCCGCAATATCCTTTCCACTTCTTCAATCGCTTTGCCTTCTCTATTGAGCGACACCCCCTTTTTATGCAATTCCAACAATCCTTTATTACATAACTCTTTCACTGCCTTATTCACGTCCTTCATGCTACGTTCATGTGGCTTGAGCCCCTGTACAACGTCGTGAATGGGAATGTAATCCATTCCTATATATACATTGTTAGTATTGTTGGTGGGATGAGGTGGTGAAAACCAGAGAAGTGGGAAGAGCCAAACTGTATAAACTAAACGAGGAGAACCCGCTGGTTCAGATACTTGTGAAATGCGACTTCTTGCTGTCAAAATCGTTCATGGACATCAAAGGGGGAAGAAGAATCTTGATGAATTAGGCATAAACAAGGAGTTCAAAAAGTTAGAGAAAGTCGTGGCATGACGATACGAATGCCGTGTAAACTACCCGCCACGATGTTGTATGACGCGAAGGAACTGGACAGCGAAGCTGTCATACAGCATCGTGCGTCAAGTTGTTCGTGGTGGGCGCTGGGAAAGTGGAAGGAAAGGACTCTCGCGCATGGTTCGGTTTTTGACGGGCTTGGTTTCGGCTTTACTTATTTACAGTTTAGTTACGAAGCGCACTAATCCGCCCTTGCCTCCTTTTCGTGATGCACTTCGTGCATCCAGTTGCGAGTGTATGACGCACCGGAGTGCGTCGGTTCACTTCGGTGGTTTTCGGGGTGCGGGTTGTAAAATTCTTAATAACGGATTTTATAGTGTCTTATCCCGTCTGATGTTGCCTTCGCTGGAACTATTCCTATTGTCTGCTCGGGTTCTACACTAACAAGACGGCTTTCACCTAAAGGATCAATAGCTATAGCATATCGTGGCGACCCATCGTGGCGACGGTTTACATAGAGCGCGCCGCAAACGGTGCCGTAACCGCTCACTCCAAACAAAGTCACCATCTGCCCGACATGTCGCGCTAATCCGTTTAATCCTATAACACGCCTTGTTTGTGGAATTTCCGTTGCCATAATAAAATCACGCCTTCTGCTCTTCTTGCATGTCTTCGTCTTCTTTCTGCGTTCTCATAACTTCCTTTTCGTACCCGAAGTCCTCTGCCGGGACATTGAAGGTTTCGTTCCGCTTTTCTTTTATCATCTTGGCAAGTATCCACAGCACCAGCCCGAGGGATTTCTTGCCTTTGTTGTTGCAAGGCAGGATGAAGTCGATATGTGACGTTTCGTTGAACGTGTCCGCCAGCCCTACAATCGGCATCCTCATCTTTAAAGCCTCTGTTATCGCTTGCTTGTCCTCAAGCGGGTCAGTGACTATCATTACATCCGGCTCAAAGAACTCCGTGGAGCTCGGATTCGTTAGCGTGCCGGGCATGAACCTGCCAAGCACGGCTTTCGCGCCCACCGCTTCGGAAAACTTCTCAATTGCTTCATTGTTCGTTTCCTTGCGTGCCACGATGAGTATATTGTTCGCCTTTGCCAGCATGTTGGAAATTATGCCCAGCCTTTTGTCCAGCATCCCGACGTTGAGCACGGCGAGCCCGGACGGCCTTATCTTGTAAATAAAGCGCTTCATGTCCGCTGTCTTCGTTGTCATTCCGATATGCACACCGGCAGAAAGATACATGTCTCTCGGGACAGAAAGCTTTTCTTTTTGCCTTGCCATAAAAATCACGCCGAAGGCATTTGCCTCTTTACGGTTATAGGGAGAACGCCAGACGCGAATTCTTTCATCGCCGTCTCTCTCACAGAAGCCGCGTGCTTGGCGAGCGGCGGCGCGCCCATCGCCAGTTGTAATGTTCTTGCAGATATTATTCTTGTGACCTCAAAACGCGTAAATCCTTCGTATTCAAACAATATAATCACCTTTGCCGTCAGCCGATATACCTAACGTCTTCCTTGGACTTGGGCATATCCTCCAGCACCTTTTTATGTATCTCCTCTGTCTTTTTAAGCCTTTCTTCCATATCGGCCACCGTCTTCTCCAGTTTGCTAAGGTCCAGCTTCAACCCAAGAATTTTCGTGAGAACGTGAAGTATACTATCCGCCGCCTTCGGGTCCATCATAAGGGGCATCCCGAACGTCTCCCCCATCAGCACGAGCGTGTTCATGCCGTAATTTCTGCTCATTCCCGCTATGAGCCCGGCCGCGCCTATTATCGTGCCCACGGGACGGTCCTTGCCAAAGTCAAGGAATGAATATTTCTTCTTCAGCAACTTGTCGCTCACTGCAGCTACGACTCGCGGCTCCGCCTTCATCTCACCTGACGGAAACGCGCCAAGTGTTATTATGTCCTTCACTCCCATCTTTTTGGAAAACTCCAGCACTTTCTCGCAAAACTCATAATGCCCTTCCGGCGTGACGCTCTGCGTGTCGCCTGTAAGGACTATCATATCCCGCTTCCCCTTCATGTGGAAGAATTCGCATCTGAGCATCCTTGCCTCGTCCTCTTCGTCAATTATCACAAGATGCGGAAAATGCGACGAATGAAGCTCGGCAAATTTTTTCATCTTCATCTCGGAAACCATGTAGCCCGCGGCGACACGCCCGACGTTTCCTATCCCCGGCATCCCGACCACCAGAATGGGATTCTTCGCCTTGACCTTGTTAAGAATTCTTATGCTCGTTTCCATTCAATCCACCGTCCATAATTGGCTTTGCCTTAATAAATACTTCGGACATCACCCCCGAAGTATTTCAACAGGAATGCGAACACCTAAACAATGACCTTTGGTGCAACATTAACTGTATTCCTGTCGATAAAGCCTTTTCGCTTTGCCATGCGCCTGTATTTACCATATTTATCTTCCGCAGAGAAGCGTAACGGATGCGCGGAAGAAACAGAATGCCCCTTCCGGCATTTGTCGATGACATAGCCGCACAGGGCGCACTTCATCATACTATCTCCGCTTTGCACTCAATATTGGGGCGCGCCCTTGCCTTTATCTTTTCGATGGCATCCGCAAAATATTTCTCGCCCTTTTTGGCGTCCTTCGTGCTGTATTTGAACATGTACGATGGCGCGGAAATGTAATGCACGCTGATTCCCATTTTTTCTGACTCGCCCAACAGGGCTTTTATCGCAGCTATGCCGTCTGGTTCGTGCGTGGACATCGTGACGTTCGCGCGGAATTCGAAATCTTTTTGTTCTATGTTCTTCTCCGCTATTTCCCGTATGATGGACGCCCATCCCTCGGGTATGCCTTTGTCCGTGAGCGCTGTCGTGCTGGTCATCGCCTTCTTGAACGCCTTGAAAAGCGAGCCGAAATGCTCCTGCATGGCAAAGCCCGCTTCCTCATAGGCCGCATCCAGCGTCTTCTTTCTCAGCTTCGCGGCCATTTCCAGAAGCTTCTCCGCTTTCTTGTCAAGGTTGTATTCCTTCAGTTTTTCTTTCTCCTGCCGTGGCTCGACGCGCTTGATTGAGAGCGCAATGTAGCCGTCGCTCTCGTTCACTTTCGTAACCTTGGCGACCACTTTCTGCCCTGCCTTTATATGGTCCTTTATGCTGTTGACCCACCCCGAAACTATTTCGGAAATATGAATCATCCCTTCTTTGTCATATTCCTCCAGAAGCAGCTCGGCCGAATTCGGATTCACATGCTTAACGACGCAAATAACAAGCTCGCCCTGCATCGGGAAGCCTCTCTTCTTTGCCATTTAGAGTTCCTCTGACTGGACGAGCATTCTCGCCTCGCCGCCCGCAGGCTTGGCAAGAACTTCACCGCACACCAGGCATTTCACGTTCATTGAAGCCTTTGTGTATGTTATCTGCTCGTTCTTGCATTTTCCGCATTTGACTTTCACGAATTTGCTGTTTTTCATAACTGTATGTTACGGACAAAGCTTAAAAGGTTTGTCTTCTTAAATAGGAGACGAGGTGCAATACCAATGACCAAGACTGAAGAGATTCTTGAAATTGTGGAAGCGTCCCGCGAAACGGGCAAGATACGGAAAGGCGTCAACGAAACGACAAAGGCCGTGGAACGTGGCATAGCCAAGCTCGTCGTGCTCGCCGAAGACACATCTCCTGCTGAGATAATTATGCATCTGCAACCGCTTTGCGACGAAAAAAAGATAAAGCTTGTCAAAGTTCCCAGCAAGTCCGAACTCGGAAGGGCCGCGGGATTACAGGTGCCTACTGCTTCTATCGCAATAGTGGAAGCGGGTGAGGCCCGTGCAAAGATTGAATCACTGTGATTGCAATGGTAGACGACTCCGCTCCGGCTGAAGTGATAGGCATAATAAAGAGATCCGGGGCCAAGGGCGTCACCGTCGTCAAGTGTATGATAAATGATGGGCATGACAAGGGCAAGGTCCTTACGCGGAATGTAATGGGCCCTGTCACTGTCGGAGACATACTCATGCTCAGGGAAACGGAAATGGACTCATCCGAGTCTTACGGGAGGAAGTGAACATGAAGTGCGCTTTCTGTTCCAGGACTGTAGAAGACGGCACAGGCATAATGGTGGTGGACAAGAACGGAAAGCTCCTGCCGTTTGATTCCACAAAATGTGAGAAGAATATGCTCAAGCTGAACCGCGACCCGCGAGATTTCAAGTGGGCGAATAACCAGAAAGTTGGTAGTGATAAGAGATGACAGACGCGAAAGAACCCGGAAGGAGAATCGTAAGGTTTCTTGACACAGACTTGGACGGCTCTCTCCAGACTGCCCGCGCCATACGCAAGATAAAGGGTATAGGGTTCGTTTTCTCGCGCATCTCCTGCCAGAAGGCGGGCGTGCCTGAGTCAAAGAAACTCGGCGAGCTGAGCCCTGTGGAGCTCAAATCCCTGCAGGACGTTATAGTCGCTCACGATTTTCCGCCCTTTCTACTCAATCGCCAGAAAGACATGGACACCGGCACGGATACTCATCTTACCCGCGTCCCACTGGATTTCACGCAGAAAGAAGACATAAACCTCATGAAGAGGATACGCTCCTACAAAGGCGTGAGGCATGAAATGGGGCAGCCTGTCCGCGGCCAGCGCACCCGTAGCACCTTCAGGACTCAGAAGACAGTCGGCGTCAGCAAGAAAGCGCTTAAGGACGCGAAGACTTCAAAGACCGCGCCCAAGCCCGCCGCGCCCGCTGTCAAGAAAAAGTGATGATTCATGGGACACCCAAAAAAGCAGAAGAAAAAGTTCGAAAGCCCGACAAAGCCTTACGACAAAGAGCGAATCGACAGGGAAAAGAAACTTTTATCTTTTTACGGATTGAGAAGAAAGAAGGAGATACGCCGCGCGGAAAGCATACTTAGGAATTTCAGGCGCAGGGCAAGGACACTGCAGGCGTCCGCCAACGCAACAAAAGAGCGCGAGCTTATCGACAAGCTTGCGACGCTTGGCGTTGAAGTGAAAAGCCTGGACGAGATTCTCAGTGTTTCGTTAGAGCAGCTCATGGACCGCCGCCTCCAGTCCGTTGTATTCAAGAAAGGCATGGCGAATTCTATGAAGCACTCCCGCCAGCTTATCTTGCACGGACACGTCATGATTTCCGGCCGCAGGCTATCCTGGCCCAGCTACATAGTGAGAAGCAGCGAGGACGGGCTGATAAAGGTTGATTCTCCGACGATAGACGCAACACCCACGGAAGCGAAAGGTGCGCAGCAATGAAACAGAAAGCGGGTATAGCCAACATATATTCATCCGCAAACAACACTATAATCCACATAACCGACATAACCGGTGCCGAAACGATAGGCATTTCGTCAGGCGGGCAGGTGTCTGACAGGGACATGAACAAAGGCAAGCCGTTCACTGCCATGAAAGCCGTGCGTAAAGTAGTAGAAAAAGCGAAAGCCCACGGGATAACACACCTGCATATCAAGATACGCGCCCCCGGCGGCAACAAGGCCCACATTCCCGGTCAAGGAGCCCAGCCGGCTATTCGTGCATTGGCGCGAAGCGGATTCAGGATTTCGTCCATCGAGGACGTTACCCCGATGCCACACGACAGCATGCGAAAGAAGGGCGGACGGCGCGGAAGGCGTGTGTAAGCCACGCGTGCTTTAAAAGATTTTCCCTTAATAAAAGTAAAAGTAATGTGGCATCGACTTGAAAGCTGTTAGACGCACAAAGTGCGTCAGTTTGGTACAGCAAAAAGAGGATATGGAGATTCATATGGACGTCAAGATTCTGGAAAAATCCCCGGGAAAAATGAAATTCATCCTTTCTGACGCAGACAGAGGCATCGCGAACGCGCTGCGCCGAACGCTTATAAGCGGCGTTCCTATTCTTGCCATCACTGATGTCTACGTCCAAGCCAACAATTCCGGGCTTTTTGACGAAGCCGTTGCGCACAGGCTCGGGCTCATACCGTTAACGTTTGACCCCTCTTTGTTTACGTTGCAGAGTGAATGCAGGTGCAAAGGCGAAGGCTGCTCGCGCTGCCAAGTGACATTCGTTCTTGACCGGGAAGGCCCGGCTACCGTCAAAGCCGGCGACATGAAAAGCACCGAAGAAAGCGTGAAAGCTTCTGACGGAGACATCCCGATAACGGAGTTGCTGGACAATCAACGGATAAAGTTAGAGGCAACGGCACATCTGGGCTTCGGCAGGGACAATATGCGCCACCAAGGAGCCGTAGCTGGTTACCAGAATCCTGTCGTGGTGAAAAACCCGAAATCCTGCGACGCGCACACTCTCGAGAAAAAAAGTGGCACCGTCGTGATGGCGCCGGAAGACCGCTGCGCCGAATGCGTGAAGTGCGTAGAAAGCGCCGAAAAAATCACACCTATTGAAAACTCATTCGTATTCAAAGTGGAAACGGCATCCGGCCTGTCCGTCGCTCAGCTTCTGGGCATCGCCCTCGGCGAACTTGAGAAGAACGCCGAAGCCTTCATAAAAGAAACCAAGGTACTGAAGTAGTTTTGTCGTCGATTAAAAACTTTTCTGCGTCACCATATATATGAAATATCCTGTAGAAGGCGGCACGCTCCGTATAAACTACCCGCCACGACCAACTTGACGCACAGCTGTGCGTCTTCGTGAGAGGCGTTGCGAAGGGGATTTATCTTCCAACCGTGGTAAGTGGTTTTCGGTGCGCGGGTTATAAAAATGCGACGCGAATTGATTACTCATAATACGCTCCTCTGTCTTTCTGCTCTCTATCTTTAACAGAGCCCGGCTTGTTCGCCCTCGGTCTTTTCGTCACCGGGTCAAGTCTGAACGTGATGTCCACGGATTTTAGGAATTCATTTATTCCCTGCTTCAGCGGCATAATCGTGCCGTGCCCTTTCACGCCGGGCGTGCCTGTGAAGAGCATCGCCCTGTCCGAAACGTAATTAAGCAGCGCCAAATCGTGGTCTATAATCATGACCGTGCCAAAGCCTTTTAAGAGCTTGGCTAAAGACATGCGCTGCTCCACGTCGAGATGCGCCGACGGCTCGTCCAGTAAATAAATTTCCGCTTCCGTCATCAGGCACAGCGCTATTGCGACGCGCTGCAGTTCGCCACCGGAGAGGTTGGCAACTTTTCTTTCCATGAGTCGCTCTATGCCCATGTGCCTCATCACTGAAGCGTCGTGCGACGTGCTGACGAGCAGCTCTGCCACCGTGCCCACGAAATCGCTTTCAAGGTATTGCGGCTTGTACGAAATCCTCGCCCCCTCCTGCTCGGCGAGCGCGCGGGCAAACGTCGTTTTGCCGAGGGCATTCGCGCCTAATATCCCTATAACCTCATTCTTGTAAATCGTGTCACTATCCACTGTAACGGAAAATGCGCCATAATCTTTCGTGACGTCCGAAAAGCTGGTCGCAACATCATTCGAATGCAGTTTTTCGACGGAAGACACGAAACTTATCGGCTCCCGAAATTTCACGTTCTCTTCCGGTATGTAACCGTCCAGAAAAGTATTCACGCCCTTGTTCACAGCGTAAGGATGCGAAACGATGCCGTAAACGCCGGGCGAGCCGTAAAATATGTGTATCCTGTCCGCCATTATGTCCAGTGTAGCTAAGTCGTGCTCCACAGCCATCACCGGTTTTTTCTCGGAAAGCGCACGTATCGCCTTTGCCGCGTTCACACGCTGGCGAACGTCCAAGTAAGATGATGGCTCATCAAAATAATATATATCTCCGTCTTTCATCAACGCCGCGGCTATCGCGACACGCTGCAACTCGCCGCCCGAAAGCTGCGGCATCTCCCTGTCCATGCATGTTTCTATCTCAAGCCGCACGATTATCTCCTGCGGGCATTCCTTGAGCAGGTCGCGAACCTTGCCCGTCACCGCTTTCGGCAATAAGCTGACTTGTTGCGGCTTGTAAACGGCTTTCATTCCGTGCCTGGCTAATGTGAGAAAATAATTCTGCAGTTCTGTGCCGCGGTGCGTTTTGGACAGCGTTTCATATAATTCTTCTTTGGTTTTCTGCTCTGATATCAGTCCGAGATTAGGTGCCATCTGCCCGGACAGTATGCGCAGCGCAGTCGTCTTTCCCGTGCCGTTCGGCCCCAGAAGCCCGACAACCCCACTCACCGGAATGGGCAGCCCGAAAACGCGGAAGCCGTTGATGCCGTACTGCATTATTGGGTTCTCTTTCTTCTCTTCCGGTAAGTTAACGATGTACCACGCGTTGAACGGGCATTTCTTGTGGCAGAGCCCGCAGCCGATGCACAGCGTTTCGCTTATCTCTGGATGCTTCTTGTCCGGACCAACGTAAATGCACTCCTCGCCCTGACGATTCACAGGGCAAGCCGCAATGCACTCGTAGCTACACTTCTCCGGATTGCACAACTCCTGATCCAAAACGGCGATTCTCATGGCAACACATCGCAGTGAGAGAATAAATACTTCGGGCATTGGACCGAAGTATTTTCACAGGAATGCGATAAAACCGGTGCATTCCTGTAATAAAACGTTGTCAGTTTGTAAAGAAAAAGCTGACTTTATTTCGTAGTTCTTCTGTAAACCGCAAAGCCGCCTATGATTAGTGCGGGCACTACGTGCTACTTCCCAGCCTGTCGGGGTCTTTCATAATCGCCAACCAAACTTAATCGGCAAAATATTAAAAACTACTCGTAAACCACGTTTACGTCCTTGCCGTAAAGCTTCGCCAGTATCTCTATGTCGACTTTGCTCGCGCGCCTTTCGCCGGAGACGCGGATACGCAGCTTCTCGCCCTTATCGTAAAGCACGTTCACGCCTATGACGCGCAGCCGCAGCACGTCTTCCGCCAGCGTCTTCCTGTCGTTGCTCTGCTCCACGATTTTCACTCTCCTGCCCAGTTTCTCCTCCAGCTTCTTCACGCCGCTCCCGCCTTTGCCTATGATGATTCGTGCATCCACGGGCTTCACCATGATGAGAATCTTGCCTGCATCCACGATTTTCACCGCCTCGTATGGATTCAAAGCGTGCGCCACGTCAACCTCCATCTGCGTCAGCTTGCCTTCATCAAGCTTCTTCTTGCAGCTCTGGCACAATATTTCACTGTTCCGGCAGAACGAGCACAGCTTTTCCATGATTTTCTTTAACAAAAAACGCTTTTAAAACATCGGAATCCCGAAATTCTATGAACATATCTATCATAAGATTCCGATGTTAAACTTCTTGCCCTGTAGAAGTGCATTTTAAAAGATTCTCCCATCTTTCTATACATATCAAAAATAATATGGCATCGACTCACGAAGCAAGGAGCAGTAATAATATGGGATGCGATGCATGC
>DATDXW010000070.1:0-7711 GCA_035289125.1 archaeon
GTCTGATAGAGCACGACGAGAACTATCGCGTCCACGTTCCCGTCGTTTATCGCCGCTTCCAGCGCTATCTTGTATCGCTCCGTCGTGGCGTCGCCCAGAAGGTCAAGCGGATTGCCTATATTCATCGCCGGCGAAAATTTATCTTTTATTGCTTTTATCGTTTCTTTGCTCATCTCCGCCATCTGCAACCCGAACTTGGCTATGCTATCGGAAGCAAGCACGCCGTACCCGCCGCCATTGGTTATTATCTGCACCCTGCCGCCTTTGGCGGGCACAGAGGCTTCCAGTATCCTCGCATAATTGAACATGTCGTAAAGCGAATCGGCACGAATGACGTTAGCCTGCTTAAAAGCTCCAAAGTAAACTTCAGCCGCGCCTGCCAAAGAACCGGTGTGCGACGCTATGGCGCGCGAGCCCTGTTCTGTGACGCCACCTTTTAGCACTATGACAGGCTTCTTCTTTGACACGCGCTTCGCGACTTCCAAGAATTTTCGCCCGTCACGGATGCCTTCCACATACATGCATATTACTTTCGTCTCCGCGTCGTCGCCAAAGTATTCCAGCAAATCCGACTCGTCCACGTCAACGGCGTTCCCGTAGCTTGCGAACTTGGCGAACCCGTAGCCCTGCGCCGTTGCCATGTCAAGAATCGCCGCCCCGACCGCGCCGGACTGGCAGATGAAAGATATGTTGCCCGTTTCCGGGCGCTTTAGCCTGTATCTCGGCAAAAAGAGCGTGTCCATCTCGCTGTGCGAATTAAACGTTCCGAGGCAGTTGGGCCCTATCGCCCGTATCCCGTATTTCTTCAGCGCGGTCTTTAGTTTTTCCTCGCCATTGGCGTTTCCGGCTTCCCTGAAGCCCGCCGAGATTATCACCACGTGCCTTATCCCCTTCTTTGCGCACTGCCCCAGCACGGGAATGACGAACGGCGTTGGCACTGCTATGACCGCCATTTCCACCCGTTCCGCTATGGCATCGGCCGACGGGTAGCACTTCATCCCCTGTATCTCCTCCGCGTTCGGGTTCACCGGATAAATCCTGCCCTTGAACTTCCCGTCTATGAGATTCCGTAGAATAACGTTCCCGACCTTGGTACTGTCCCGGGACGCGCCAATAACTGCAATACTGGAAGCTTTGAAGAACGCGTCCATGTTCATGACCATGTTCTCTATTTGCGCCGCCTGCTTAAAAAGTTGTGACAAACGAAAGCCACTAACACGTGCTTGGTTCTGTTAAAGAGCAGGCTCTCCTTGCATTGAGTGCGCCAAGTGTTTCCTTGCTTCTTCACGTCTTCCCGCGTAAACGTCAGTCCATGATGAACCCGGGTAATGCTCTATTCCCGGATCAGGAATCAACAACGCTGCCATAGCCGCCGCCCAAAAAGCTGGGAATAGGTCGGGCGGAATCTCATTTCCCCGATATTTCTCCAATATCCACTCTCCATCCTCTCCTACCATATATGAGCTATTACCACTCCCTATGATAATGCCATCAGTAAGAATTTGCCCAAGCGCATACCCTTGAACACCCATTTCAAGAAGTCTTGTGAAGTAAGGTTCATTGCGCACTATGCGGTCTCGGACTGAAGCAGAAGACACACTGGCACCTCGGAATATATACCAAATTATACCGGCTTATCTTAATAAAGACTATCGGGTAAACAAAGCCACCGTATTCCTAAAGCATTTATCCTGCTTCCGACAATTAAGAGCATGAAAGTGCTTGCCGAGCGCGAAGCGGAAGACTTCCTGCGGAAATACGTCCCTGTTGCAAAGAGCGTTCTTCTCAAAAAGGGCGTCAAATTCTGGAAGCCTCCGTTCGTTCTGAAGCTCTCCTCGGTTGAGGCGCTGCACAAGAGCGACATGGGTGGTGTGAAGATAGTCCGAAAGAGCAGCGAAGCCGGAGAAGCCTATAACGCTCTTCTCTCAATCGCGAAAAAGAAGAAACTGAAAAAATACGGCATGTTGATGCAAGAGTACGTAGAGGGCGTGGAAATGATTATCGGCGTGAAACGCGACCCCTCTTTCGGCGCCGTTCTCATGGCAGGAGCAGGCGGAACGCTCGTTGAGCTTATAAAAGACGTCTCCTTCCGCGTCTGCCCGATAACCGACGGCGACGCGCAGCAGATGCTGGACGAACTGAAAACAAAAAAGCTTCTCTACGGCTTCCGCTCCCGCCCTAAATGCAACATCGCCGCGCTCAAAAAAATGATGGTGAAAGTTTCGCAGCTTGCCGTGAAGCGCAAGATAGAAGAACTGGATATAAATCCCGTGATTGTCAACGCGGCTGGCGCAAAAGTTGTGGATGCGCGGATTGTAATGGGATAAATAGTTTGAATGCGTGTTTTCCAAATGACAAAATTCAGTCTTCTAGCTGACGCATCAGAGCATTTCGCTAAATGGTACTCAAATCCAGATTACGTAAATCAGTATGCAAAGTATCTCCGTAATCCGGGAAAAGAACTGGATACCATGAACGATAGCGAGAGAAAAATACAGAGTTTTTTATCCAAATTGGGAAAATGCACAAGAATCGCCACAAGCTCTGAAAAGGAACCTGACTTTTTAATATCCGTGCAAAACCTCGTTATAGAAGTGACGTCCATAAACACTATATATGGAAAAGACTTCACAATAAATGCAAAATCCGAAACTGAATGGCTTGAAAAGATATGGTTTACTTTGACGGAAAAGGAAAGAAAATTTAGCAAGAAGTATGCGGAAATGACGAAGATAGTAGTAATCTATATTGATTTCATGCAGTGGTACGCGAGCCGAACGATTTTAGACCGAATTTCATTAAAAAGCAATGTTCTATCTGACACGAACGTTGATGCGCTATTGATATATTATTCGAAAGTTGGTGGAAACGTCGAAAATAAAACGCCTTTCCTGATTTGCAGAAATAGAGAAATAGGCGACATTTTCCAGTCTATTTATAACAAATCAGAACTTTTTGTCCATAAGCCTTCATTATTGTCTCAATTACTTAACGCACTTAATTTTCGTTGATATTTATTGCCATATAATCCATTTGCCGTTAGACATATCAAATATAACATTGTTCCACTTCTCTCATTCATTCTCTGCCGATTTCCCGCATATTGGGCATTCAAGACAAAAGCGTATTTTACCAGTGGGTATAGCCGAACGCAGAAAGGCAGTATTTATTTTTTCTCCTCAAACTCCAGCGCCGCCGAATTTATGCAAAAACGCTTACCAGTAGGTTTCGTCCCGTCGTCAAAAACGTGCCCCAGATGCCCGCCGCACTTTTTGCATGTGACTTCTATTCTGCTCGTGCCGTGAGAATCATCCTTTTTCATATCCACGCTTTCCTTCACCGCTTCAAAAAAGCTCGGCCATCCGCAGCCTGAATCGTACTTCGCCGAAGAATAGAAAAGCGGTGAACCGCAACCGACGCACATGTACGTGCCGTTCTTTTTGTTAAGGAGCAATTTACCCGTGAAAGGCAACTCCGTGCCTCGCTCCACCAGCACGCGGTGCTGCTCCGGCGTGAGCTTCTTCATTTTCTCCATAATTATGTATGCCAACAACAATTAAATAAACTCGCGAAAAATATGACGATGCTCGCAGATTCTTACCGTGCCAGAAAGCAGAACATACAAAACCGTCTCGCAGATTTCAGAAATATTCCGAAAACCCCTGAATCGTTGTTTGCTGAACTTGTCTTCTGCTTGCTCACCCCGCAGTCCAGAGCCGTTGAGTGCGACAAAGCCGTGCAGCAGCTTCGGCAAAATAATTTACTTTTCACCGGCACGCCGGAGGAAGTGAATCCGCACGTCCGCCCCATCCGCTTCCACAACCAGAAAACGAAGAGCATCGTGGAAGCGCGGAAGCACGCCACGAAGCTCCCGGCGCTTTTGTCAATGCAACCAGTTGAAGCACGCGAATGGCTAGTCGCCAACGTTCGCGGTTTAGGGTATAAAGAAGCGTCACACTTCCTGCGAAACGTAGGACGAGGTGAAGAGCTGGCGATACTTGACCGCCACGTCCTGAAGAATCTTGTGAAGCACAACGCAATAGAAGAAATCCCGAAGACTTTAACGAAGAAGCGCTACATGGAGATAGAGCAGAAGATGAAGGAGTTTTCTCAAAAAGTCTCAATACCACTGGCGCATCTTGACCTGCTCTTCTGGTCTGAAGAGGCGGGACGGGTTTTCAAGTGAAAGGCAAGAATGATAAATGCACTTTATAAACATTCCAGAAAATTATAAGCATGGCGACGTTTGACGATTTCCAGAAGCTGGATATACGCGTGGGGAAAATCATTGCGGTTGAAGATTTTCCCGAAGCAAAGAAACCGGCGTATAAGCTTACAATTGATTTAGGAACAGAGATAGGCGCGAAAAGATGCAGCGTGCAAATAACAAAGAATTACTCCAAGGAAAGCCTGAAAAACAAACTCGTCCTTTGCATCGTGAATTTTCCTCCGAGACAAATCGGCCCGTTCCTGTCGGAAGTTCTCACTCTCGGGATTCCTAACGAAAGCAAAGAATGCATCCTAATAACGCCTGACAAGGAAGTCCCTGTAGGCGGGAAATTGTACTAAAGTGCGCTTATGCTTTACTCCCAGTCAGATAATCTTCGTAATCCTCGCAACGCTACTTGAGAGCTTCACTTCAATTTCCTCGCCGTCCTTCAGCACCGGCACCATGGGGTCGTTGTCCCATGAAAGCGTCGCGGGCCCCCGGACCATCTTTATGCGTATCTTCGCGTCTTCCGGCAGGTTTATATTCCTGATGTTCGCTAAAATGTTGTTGAACGCAATGCCTATGCCTTTAGCGAATTTCTTCTTCGTGATGGAATAATAATACGCAGTGGAGCCGAAAGGCGTGGCAACCACGAGCCCGTCGCCTATCATCGTCCCGTCCACGCGCTTCCCGTTCACGTAAACAAGAAAACGTATGGCGTGCATGGGATTCTTGTTGCGTATGACGATGTCGTTTACCGCCAGCTTCTTCTTTCCCCGGAAGCGCAACTCCAGCTTCCTGTATTCCTTGAGCCTGAAGCGCTTCTGCTTTAAATGCTTTAGAAGCGGCGTAAGCGAGTCCCATTCGCACTTGACACAGACGTTGCCGTCGCGTATCAGCAGCTTCGGCACGCCCGGATAGATGCGTTCCGCCATCAGAAATGTCCCGTCGCCGCCGAGAGATATTACAAGTTCCGGCTTCTTCTCATCGTAGCTTAATCCGCTTGACTTGATGCTTTTTCTATAGTCAGCTGCCAGACGCCGATTCTTGCCGAAAACAGCTATTCTCATGATAAAAATCTACGGGAAAGGTATATATTGGTATTGATTTACGCAACTTTGTTGCATAAATAACCTTTACATCCTATATTTGCAACACTCTATCTTTTGCAGCAATTGCCTTTTTAAATTCCAATAATAAAAGAAATATATGGCGAAAGATGAAGCTGAACTATTGAACCAAACGAACAAAACAATAGACAGCATGAAACCTTTTGTTTTCGGTATCATATTGGCATTCTCTATCACAAGTCTCCCTGATGCGGCAAAAACTATATTTCCTAATGGAAATTTGGTAGTAGAAGCATTTTCTCTATTCATATTCGTAGCTTTTGCCATATATTTGATTGTGGAAATGCTGCCAAAGATTATACGTAAATTCTGGCTTGAAACTAAACGTAGTAAATTCGGGGTGTTGTGGATATATAAAAGTTACATCATGGCACTAGTTTTCGGGCTCTTATCTGTAATCTACTTCTATCTCCAAATCGTGCATCTCTAGTATTAAAACACAGCTGTTGCGACATAACGCCTTCAACAAAACCTCATCCACCTGTGCCGTCTACGTCTTGCTTCTCACAGCATCCCCGAACTTCGTCTTACCTTTACCGAAAGTCGTTTCGCCATTGCTTCCCGCACACGCTTCACGGCTATCTCCATCGCGGCGGCGCGCGGGCTCTGCTTGCTTGCTTTTGCGCGGTCAAGTATTATCCGTGTGTTTTTCGTTATTTTTTCCTCGACGAGCTTCAGCATCTGGCCGGGGTGCTTGCCAACATACTCCGCATAGCTCGATATCACTCCGCCTGCGTTCGCAACAAAGTCCGGCACGACCAGTATCCCCAGTTCGTGCAATTTCTCCTCTATCTCCGTAGTCATGGGAATATTAGCCGCCTCGGATACTATTCTTGCCTTTATTTTCCTGAAATTCTTCTCGTTGATTGAGTTCGGCACGGCAGCAGGAATAAGCACGTCCACGGGCAGCTCAAAAAGCGCCTCTCTATCCAGAACCTTTGCCCCGGGGTACTTGGTCACCGAACCCTGCTTCCCTTTGACGTCCATAAGTTTTTGATAATCCATGCCGCCCACATGATAAGCCGCGCCCTTTGAATCCGACACTGCAACGACTTTCGCGCCCGCCTCGGTAAGGTATCTCATCGCGAACGTCCCGACGTTGCCGAAGCCTTCTATCGCCACTTTCGCCCCTTTCACCGGCATCTTCAGATGCTCCATCGCCACTTTCGTGGCATGGAAGACGCCATATCCAGTGGAGCCGAACTCGTGCGGTATCCCGCAGCCCACGCCGGGCCTGATGCACATCGTTGAAGGCTTGCCCGTAGCCGACTTCATGTCCCCGTTCGCTTTGGCAAACTCTGCCATCTCGTCTTCGCCCGTGTTCATGTCAGGCGCGGCAATGTATTGCAACGGGCATATGGGCATTATGGCTCTTGAAAACGCGCGCATTATTTCCATCTTCTTTTTCTTCATAAGCGTGCGGTCGTCCGCCACTATGCCGGACTTGCCGCCGCCGAATGGCAAATCCGCCAGCGCACACTTCCACGTCATCGTTCTTGCCATCTTCGCCACTTCGTCCACGCTCACCGTCGGCGTCATCCTTATTCCGCCCTTTCCCGGGCCGCGCGCCGTATTGTCTATCACCGTGAAGCCGCGCATTCCCGTGCGCGCGTCGTAAACTTCCAGAATCTTCTCCGGCCCGAATTCGTCAAATTCCACCATAAAACCACTTCCAATAAAATGGTCGTTCATCTTTAAAAATCCGCTGCGAGGGAATTGACGCACAATGCTGTATGACGACTTCGCTCATCCGTGCGTCGGTCTTCTTCGCAGTGGATTTGCACACCTAATTCCAGAGAATTCAATGCATAAATTTCCCATCCCGGATAGTGAAAAGCGTTATGAAAGTGACGTTACGTGCATGATTCAGTTTTTGATGGCGCGGGTTCGTCTTTACTTATTCGTCATTTAGTTAGGGAATAACGCACTAATCCGCATTTATCTCTCTCGCGATGCGAAGGAACTGGACAGCAGAGCTGTCATTCAACATCGTGCATCCAGTCGCTTCGGTGGTTTTCAGTATGCGGGGTATAATTCTGACGATATCCCTGCTGCCACTGTAACGGCTATCGTCTTGTTAGCATCTCTGCGTCGGAACAAACTCGGCACTCCCTTTTCGACTTTTTCGAGTAGAAATGCGTATGCGGACTCTGCTCGTAGAGTATCAGTACTAATAGGTTGTTGGTTGTCATTATCGCGGAGTTCTGCTATAAATTTTTTAAAGCTCATGGCAGCTGCTGCCAACATGCCGTACTTTGAATCTATCGCTCTTTCGATGTACTGCGCTGCATCAATTGGCACAAGCCCGCTATAAGCAAAAATATGAGCAACCTGTTCTCCGACATTTATTGTCATCTTTGGAAAATTTCCC
>DATDXW010000071.1:0-3544 GCA_035289125.1 archaeon
CCTGCTTGCCGGCGGAAACAGGGTGCTGGAGACGCTTGGCAGGAATTCGCTGGCCATATATTTCATCCATCAGCCGTTGCTTATTTTTCTTCTGGTACTGCTCTCGTATATATAATTTTACACGGTAAATAATGTTGAAAAGATGCAAGGGCGGTTTCTATGGTTGACGACGTTATCAAAAGCTATAAGCTTGGCGAAATGGCGGAAAAATGCGATTCCATAAAGGCAGAGGCAACGGTCGCGGATTTTATCCGCACGGCCCGGGAGAAGAACACTGAGATATTGCCCGTGCTGGATGACGACAACAAGGTAGTTGGAATAGTCTCGGAGAAAGACCTGATAAAACTGATAAAAGTGGAAGGCGTAGCGTCGAACTACCCCATAATCGAGAACAGGCTGCCGAAGGGCATGCTCAGCGAGCCGATAACTTCCATCATGACTGCGGAACCGGTTACGCTGAAAGAAACGGATTCGCTGGAGTCCGTCATCAACTTAATACTCAACCACGATTTCCGGCGCGTCATAATCGTGGATGCGGAGAAGAAACTCGTAGGAAAGATACGAATCGCGGATATGATATACAAGCTTTCACGGCTCTGAGGGATGCAAGTGGCGGAATTTTTCCTTTCTTTGGCTATACTGCTTTTCACTGCGAAGCTGATGGGCGAATTTTTCGAGAGAATAGGGCTTTCTTCGCTCGTGGGCGAAATATCGGCCGGTATATTGATTGGCCCGATGCTCGGGATAATAACGCCTTCAGAAAACCTGAAACTAATCACGGATTTTGGAATATTGTTCATGCTTTTCCTCATAGGTATTGGAACGAAGTTTGACGAGATAAAGAACAATGTCTATGTTGGCAGTGCTTTGGCCGCGGCCGGCTGCCTGCTCGCGGCAGCGGCCGGTTTCATAGTTGGCTATGTATTCTTTTCAATTGCTGAAGGTATTATACTGGGGGTGGCTGTCCTCTCCACCAGCACGGCAATAACGCTGCGCGCACTAAGTGACGCGGGCGAATTCCAGACTAAGTCGTATAAACTCGCGCTGGCTATAGATATAGCGGACGAAGTGATAGCTATCCTGTCGTTAGCGTTGCTCACGACGTACTTCACGATAGGCAGCGTCAAGATATGGGAAATAGTTTCATTGTTTTTCGCGGTTTTGGGCTTCTTTTTCTTTATAGTTACGGCGGGTTCCAGAATCACGGGAAGATTCCTTTCGCTGTTCCAGACGATGCGCGACGAGCAGATAATGGTAGCGATGCCGCTTGTCGTGCTTTTCCTCATTGCTTTCGTGAGCGAGCACGTTGGCATAGCCGCGGTCACCGGCGCGTTCCTTGCGGGCGTGGCATTGAACAAGTCGCCGCTCATAGAGCCAGTGGTGATGCCGAAAGTAAAAGTCATCGCCTACGGACTGTTCGTCCCCATGTTCTTCGCATACTCGGCGATAATGCTAGACTTGGGCGCGATAATGATTTATCTTCCTGCCATAGCAGGGCTGACCGTGCTTGTTTCTGCCGGCAAGTTCATCGGATGCGGATTGCTGGCGGGGCGCTTCGGCTACAACAGCCACGAGCAGCAGATAGTCGGCGTCGGAATGATACCGCACGGCGAATACAGTATAGTGATAGCGCAACTTGCGTTGCTTGCGGGCTACATAAAAATCGAGCTTTACACCGTGATCATATCTTTTGTGGTTTTGAGCATAATAATCACGCCGATTCTACTGAAAATATTGCGTGTCAGCCCCAAGAGGAAGTTTTGAGCGATTTTTAAGAACGCGCACGCATGAATAGCAATATGAGGATTAACAACGTCGAAATCAAGTGGCTCAATCATCACGCAGCCATACTTCTTTCGGATGCAGTCAAAGTCTACATTGACCCATGGGAGTTGCGCGAAGCGCGTCACGATGCGGACATTGTTCTCATCACGCACGCGCACTACGACCACAACTCGCCGGAAGACGTGGAGAAAGCGCAAAACGAGAAGACTTTAATAATCGGCCCGCCCGATTGCATCGCGGCGATGAAAGGCATGAAGAAGGCGATAAAGCCACGGGATACGATAACCGAGAAAGGCGTCAAAATAGAGGCGGTTCCTGCCTACAACGTGAACAAGCCGTTTCATCCGAAAGGCAATAACTGGGTTGGCTACATCGTGGAAATAGACGGCGTGCGCGTTTATCACGCCGGTGACACGGACAGGATAGAGGAAATGAAAAATATAAAGTGCGACGTTGCGCTGCTGCCGGCTGGCGGGACGTACACGATGAACGGCAAAGAAGCCGGAGAAGCGGCGAATGACATTCTTCCGAAAATCGCCGTGCCCATCCACTGGGGCAGGGTCGGGAGCAAGAAGGAAGTTGAAGACATGAAGAAGGTGACGAAAGTGAAAGTGCAGGTTTTGGACTATCCTTAATCCTTTTCGTTCCACGTCTCCTCGTCAAAGCCCGCTTTTCTTTCGCAAAGCCGCGCCAGCGCGAAGAAGACGTCCGACAAACGGTTAAGATAGCGGAACGCCTCGTTGTTTATTGGTTCACTTTTTTCCATCTCAAGCAGGCGGCGTTCCGCGCGGCGCGCAATGACGCGGCAGACGTTCAGGGAAGATGCTTCGGGAGATTTCCATGTAAGGATAAAATTCCGGAGAGGTGGCAGCGATTCCTCCGTTTTTTCTATAAGCGACTCAAGCTTTCTTACGTTGCCTGCCGTTATCGCAATCGGCGCGCCTGCCAACTCACCCAGTAGTGAGCGTATAGTGCGCTGTATGCGTTTTAGTTCTTCCCGCATGGCATCGTCTTTGCACGTTGAGTGGGCGAAGCCCACGAAAGCATCCAGTTCATCTATCGTTCCCACAGCTTCAATGAGCGGCGAGGTTTTATTCACGTCGCCGCGCATCGTCGCAGTTTCGCGGGAGTCGCGGAATGATTTCATGACGATATATTCCCGTGACGGTTATATAGCAGGTCTATTTAAAATTTTTATTTATAGTATATTATGCCCAAAATGACAGTTCCTTCTTTTCAAGTGTGGGAAAGAGCATTTGGTGATATACCATGGGAAGTTAATGACCCTGTAACTTCTGAGTCGGCGCATAGGTTGTATAGAGATGTACGAAAGGATATTAAAATTGCATGTCGCAGAGATGAACATGAAGACGGGTATACGCATAGCAGATTAGGACAAATGATGCAAGAATATACACATGCTTCTCAAGTGAAGAGAAAAGCTCTTGCTGCAATGGGGCTTGTCATGGCAGATGACGCAGAGGGAAATTTTCCAGAGATGACAATAAATGTCGGAGAACAGGTTGCTCATACTTTTGCTTATGGCAGGCTTGTGCCAATTGATGCAGCGCAGTACATCGAACGCGGGATAGATTCAAAGTACGGCATGTTGGCAGCTGCTGCCATGAGCTTTAAAAAATTTATAGCAGAACTCCGCGATAATGAGAACCAACAACCTATTAGTACTGATACTCTACGAGCAGAGTCCGCATACGCATTTCTACTCGGAAAAGTCGAAAAGGGAGTGCCGAGTTTGTTC
>DATDXW010000072.1:0-17065 GCA_035289125.1 archaeon
CCGGCGCAAGGTAAGCTTCCACCTTCGGCTTGCCGTTAATCAACAAGTGCTCCAGCTTCTTCTCGGCGCGTATCTCCATGTCCACTTCCTCCGTGAGCCGCACGTTCAGCGTCCCTGCAAACGGCTTGAAGCCGAGCATGCCCGTCAGCCTGTTGCCCCACTTTGCCATGAGGTCTTTGCCTCGTTCAAATCCGGAGAAGACTGTGCCTTTTACGCGCATAGTTACAATATCGGGGAATGGTATATAAATGGAGCGAAATCCGTGCTTTGTCCGATTTTTCTATCGCGCAGCGTCCTGAATTTTTATATAAACTCCAACTACCAAGTCATATTGTTTCTGGCGATTTTCTATATAATCTTTGAAAACGTGCATCAAATTTGCCTCGCCCATTTCGTCTTCCGTCTTGGCGGTATAACCGACCGCGTTATTTATGCCAAAATGGATTTCAGTCTCATCCGGGTCCATGCCATTTCTCCAGCACATGTCTCGTGCTGCTCTATCATTAGAGCGGACAATCCTATCTACCGTTTGGGTTCCACTGGTTCTTTCTCCGAATATCGTTATATTACCTATGAGTTTGTAAGGCATAATGGCAGCTATCGTAATTAACTATTTATACACGATTCATGCAATTGCACAGTTAGTAAAGAAACTGGGGACTTTGCGCATGACTGGTTTTAGCGGTGCCGGCTCGTTTTCGTCTCTTACTTGTTTACCGTTTAGTCACTGAATGCCAATCGTCTTTATCTCATTTATATGGAAATCGCATCGTCATTTATCCGTACTTCCTTTTCAGAAGAAACAGCAGAGACGCGCCGATAAAAATCATAACGTTGGTTAACAGTATAAACGGGTCACTTTTTAGGAAGCCGTAAACTCCCCACAGCACGCCGTTGAGCATGCCAAGGAGTATCATAGTCCATGAAAGCACGTCCGTTTTCTTGGCTTTATATGACGCCCACACCTGCGGGTAAAACAGAAACGATGCAGTTACAGAAGCTACAGCGCCAAGAACTGTCAATATTTCCATGAAACCGCCGAGAATCAAACTTCCTGCTTCTTAGCGACTTCCATGCTCTTCGCCGCCTTTACGTTCACTTTCATCTGCTCCTTGCTTACCGTTTTCTCCTCGCCGGCGCTTTCTATCTTTTTCTCCAGCTCCTCGTTTTTCTTCGCCTGCGGGCTGGTGTGCTCCTTCTTCTCTCCGTCCTTGCCGTGCTGTTCCTTTGTCACGGGCGCAAAATCCTGATAGTCATGACCCATGAGCTCTGCCTTCACGGTATCGCCCTGTTTCACCAACTTCACGCGCACGCTTCGCAACATGGTCTTTTTGCCCCTTGCCCAGAGCGCGTCGTTGAGGAATTTGCCCAGTTTCACGTTTTCCGCCTTCATATGCGTCTTCAGGTACTTTCTGACAAGAGAAACAGTATAATTCACTTTTCTTTTTTCCGCCTTTTTCCCGGCCTCGCGAAGCGGGATAGTGATTATTTTTTCCTCGTTTTTTGCGTCTGCCATGCTTTATCAAATCCTGTTCCTTCCATGTCTCCAGTTCTTCTTGTGTGAAGAAATACGCCTTGAGCGGGCGCGCTTGAGCGAGAATTTCTTTATGTCCGCCCATCTGGGCGCGTTCTTGCCGCGCACAGCTATGAGCTTCATCTTTTTCCCAAGGTCCTTTCGTGCGCCCATATACCCTTCACTCATTTCATTTGTGAATCTGTAGCCATACCCCGCAATGCTGTATGACGCACAATTCTGTATGACGGCTTGCCTTCCGTCGCGTCAGTTCCCATCGCGTCGTATCCCAATGCCCTGCAGCTTCACTGCATCGCATGCCATATTATCTATTGACTATTTGTTTATCTTCTGACTATCCTGAACTCTTTTTTCTCGCTGATTTTTCTTAGCATTTCTATTATCTGCTCTTCGCTTATTTTATTCTTTACCTGCCCGCTGTGATAAAGCTGGGCAAGATACATTTCCAGCTGCGCCGCCATTTCGGGCCGCACGACTTTTAAGTTGTCCAGCCTGCTTTTCGCATTTGGCTCAAGCATCATAAGCATCGTGGCTTTTACTTCCTTCTCCACTTTTTCCTGCATTCTTTCTTGTTGCATCTGCCTTCGGATGTCTTCTTCGTCCATAATAATACCCCGCATTCTGCGAATGCGTCGTATCCCATATTATCCACTACGCCCGCATTCTGCGAATGCGTCGTATCCCATATTATTGTGTTTACTACCTTTCGCTTGGCGAGTGCGTATTCGTGTCATGACGCGCGTAGCGCGTCACTTGATGCTTTTCGATATCGCGTCCATGAGCTTCCTGCCTTCCGGCGTGAGTATTCTCCCTTTCGGCTTCTCCGAAACTTTCACGAGATTCGCTTTCGTCAAATCTTGCAATATCGTGCGTATGACCTTTCCGCCGCCTTTTGCAAAATGCGCCGGCTTATGCCCGCGCCTGTGGCTATTGCCGTAATAGCTACGGAGTTTTGAAACACCCACAGGACCGTCTTTATACAGGCGCCGCATTATGCTCGCAGAGCGCGCAAACCACCAGTCCGGGTCGTCCGGCAGCCTTTCCCGCCCGACGCCCGTCTTGACGTAAGTCGCCCATTCCGGCTTCTTCATCTTTTCTTTCAAAGCGTTAGCCAGTCCGCCTATAAGTTTCTCAGGGTCATTGTCCAGAGCTGAAACCATACAATCAACTACTATTCCAAAGGAAATACTTAAATAGGTTGTTTATTATCTCTTCGCCAAACCGTCAAGCAAACGCTGGTCATGCATTGGCACACCATGTGATGCTATATTGAATCTGCTGCCAATCGTGACCAGCATAGCCTCTACGACATTCTCTATCGGTTCTGTAGCGTCAATTATGACTATATCCAAACCCAATTCATCCCGTGCGTAAGGAATGACATCTTCAAATTGTTCTTGCAAAAATGCTAATGTTTCGGGGGTCTCGTGCATGTGATGGAATTTTCTCCTGTCAACCTTCTTGCCTTCCGCCTCACTCATCCTGGACTCTGCTTCAATCCTTGCCAATATCCTTTCGTATGACGTATGAGGAGGCAAATCCATATAAAAAACCAGGTCTGATTTTTTGCCGCTTCCAGCCAAGGACAATGCCCGTTTTTTAGCTTCCAGTGACCAACCACGCGTGAATGGAAAATAGTAAGCTGAATATGCAAGTGGGTCGAGAGTAGTATCGCGGTAACTTAAAAAAAATCAGGTCTGTAAACCGTTTCGGCACATGCGTTCATGACTTTACTTACAGGAGCGTACAGCAAATTAGTAAGACCTGTGAAAGTACACATGTCTCTTCTGTCCGCCCAGAAATGTGCAGCGTCAAAGGCGCCATTAATACAGTTCCCGAAATATTTTCTTTCTTGCTGCGGCCTGTCCACCCACGCGCTTCTTCGTACTTGGATTACCGTATATCCATGCTTGCCGGACAATCGCGCGGAGACCTGTTTGAACGCGGTGCTTTTTCCCGACCCGTCTATGCCTGAAACGGTGACGTAATACGCCATTTTGTAATGCTATAGGCAGTTTAAAGTGTGAATATTTCACCCAACCGGTATCCTCGTGATTTTATTGCAGTTGCCGCACGTTATCGTTATTGTCTTGCTCTTCACGCGAACGCGCGCGCCGGTTATGTAGGAGCTGCACGCTTTGCAGAACTGCCTTCTTATCTCCACAGGAACTTTCACGTTGTATCTCATGCCGATTTTGCGTAGCAGCGTTATGTAACGTCGCGCCAACACAGGCTCGCCCGCACGCTTCGCAGCCTCCTTTATGAGAATTTCCATGCGCTCCCGCGCTATCTTCGTCTGGTTTTCAGGCTTTCCCCGTCGCATGCCTGCTCCACCTCACTCTGCCTGCCGTGTCTTCCAGTAGTATGCCTTTCTTTGCCAGTTCTTCCCGTATCTTGTCAGCCTCCCTGTAAAGCTTCTTTGCCCTGAGGTCTTCCCGTTTCTCTACCATGGCATTTTCTTCTTTCGTAAGCTCTGCTCGTTCAGTAAGAAAGCCCATGACAGCATCCATTTCTTCCAGAACCTTTTTTATCGTTGCCGCGTCTTCCCTGCCTAGCTTGGCTTTGTTAGCCTCGCCGATAAGCGCGAAAAGCTCCGCCAGCGCGCGTGGCGTGTCTAAATCGTCGTCTATGCGCTTCATGAACGCATCGCAGCGCTTTTGCGCCGTTTTGACAAAGCCTTTGCCCTTTTCTTTTATACCTTCCAGCCGCGCATAAAAGTCGTTTATTGATTCTACGGTTGCCTGCGCCTGCTTCAGCCCTTCAAACGTGAAATTCATCTGGCTCCTATAATGGGAAGAAGCGCACAAGTAGCGCAGCGCTGTCGGCGAAAATCCTTTTTTCTCCACATCTTCTAGGGTATAATAATTGCCGAGCGACTTGGATATTTTTTTGTCGTCTAATAGCATAAACGAAACGTGTATCCATATTTTTGCGAACTTTTTGCCCGTGGCTGCTTCGCTCTGCGCTATCTCGTTGGTGTGATGAACGGCGACGTGGTCCTCGCCTCCGGCGTGAATGTCTAACGTCGGCCCGAGATATTTCATCGCCATTGCCGAGCATTCTATATGCCAACCTGGGAAGCCTCTGCCCCACGGTGAGTCCCATTCCATTTGACGCGGCGTGCGTGAGAACTTCCACAGCGCGAAATCCGTTGCGCTTCTCTTCGCGCCCATCGCCACACGCGCGCCGGCTTTTATTTTTTCCTTCTTGAGCTTAGCCAGTTTGCCGTAGCCTTTGAAATTGGAAGTGTCAAAATATATTCCATCCTCGGTGCGATAAGTATAGCCTTTCTTTTCCAGCTTTGCCACGAGTTCTATCATCTCTTTTACGTGCTCCGTTGCCTTGCAAAGCACGCCCGGCTTCTTTATGCCGAGCTTTTCCATGTCGCTTAAAAATTGTTTGGTATAGAAGTCAGCAATTTGCCATGCGTTCTTCTTCTCGCGGCGGGCGCCCACTTCCATCTTGTCCTCGCCTTCGTCTCCGTCCGACGTTAGATGCCCGACGTCCGTTATGTTCATGACGTGCTTCACAGGGAAATGCCGCGCTATGGCGCGCTTCATTATGTCTTCGGCTATGTACGTTCTTAGATTTCCGACGTGCGCATAGTCGTAAACCGTAGGCCCGCACGTGTATATTTTCGCCGTGCCTCTCGGTCTGACGGCAACCTTTTTACGCGTCAGCGTGTCAAAGAGTTTCATTGTGATTAGAGTGTAGATGCAAGAATTAAAGTTTATGCTGGTAGCGCCGACTATTTGCTACTGGCGAAAATCTGCCTTTGCGCGCCTGTGAATAACGTTATAATTTAGTAAAAAAATGCTGCAAGTGCGATGAGTGAAGCGGCAATAATATGGGCATCCCTGTAAGCATGACATCAACTTTTTGCCGTATGTAAAAAGAGAATTTCAGAAACTTTCCAGTATCACGGATGTCTGCGTCCTTTCAACGCCCTCCATGTTTCTCATGTATTTCGTGACGAACTCGTTTAGCTGGGAAATGTCCGTCGTCCTTATTTTAACTACGATGTCGCTCGTGCCTGTTATCATGTCCACTTCATCTACAAACTCGTATTGCCTTAATTTTGCCGCAAGCTCCTGCTGCGTCATGCCTTTCCTCTTGAGCAGGTTGTAATCCACTGTCATGGAAACGTAAGCCGCCACGTTTCTCCCCGTTTTTCCTTCGTCCAGAATAACGGTGTAACCCTTTATCACGCCCGTTTTCTCCATGCGCCTTATTCGGTTGAAGATCGTGGTTACTGGTATCTTGGTAGCTTTTGATATATCCTGTGCCGAAAGCCTCCCATCCTTCTTGAGTTCTTTCAGTATTATTATGTCTTTTTTATCTATCATATGGATTGATTATTCCACAAATTATTAATATTTGATATTTTCATTCATTCAATGGACTTTTTATATAGGCTCTGGTGTTAGTTTAACGTGAGTGGTATTATGGTAGTGCAATGTTCCCGAACTGCTGGAAATGGCACTCAAAGCAAAGCCAAATGAATCGTGATTTTTTTGTCAATCCTAATGTCTTCAGACTTATCAATGACAGCCGGCGTAAGAAGATTCGTTGAATATGCGCGCACGCAGGGATACGAGCCGCAGTTCATCGCCATAACACCTGACAACGGCAGAACGGGAGCAACTACGCTTGTCTACGCGACGACGAATAGAACGTATTTTCTGGTTTTTCAGAGGCGTGGCAACCAAAAAATTCCAAGAAAAACCATAAAGAAATTGATTGTTTTCAAAAGCAAAGATCTTCTCACCCTTTACAATCAGGGCGCATTAAACGTCCATGCGGAAATGAAACCGGGTTACATGACGCCATTTGTGTCCGAAAGCTTCAAGGATTTCTCAGTGCATCTGGACAGGGAAAGCTTTGAAAACGGCGACGCGGTTTTTCCGGCAGGAGCGGGCGGCAATGGATTCGTTCTGCCTTCATACGCAATAAAAGAACTGCTCATCGGCTTGTACGGAGAAGATAGAGTTCATATTGACGATTTCTTCGACAAATGAACAGCCACTGGCAAACGGTAGCCTTGGCAAGTGGATGAGGCAAATTTATAATTTTTCCATTGGCGGTTATAGAAAAATTCTTGGCACGGCTTTACATAAGACGGATTAGTCATATCTTGTACTTCTTCTGGAACTGGTATCGGGCGTCTTTGATGTGCTGATGCCCGTGATAATAAATCCATCCGATTATCAGCGCGACGGCAAGCGTGGCAAGAGTTATATACCAGCCGTAAGACTCCCATATTTGCCGCACCTTTTCCGCCACGTTCCCGACGGCATTTTTAATCTCCTCGTTATCGGGTGGCGCGGCTTTGATTGCTGTCACCGCAAATACTGAAAAGCCGGGAGTCTTCGCATTGTAAAATACGTTGGCGGCGTCGCTGCCCGTTTCCTGCGTTGGAAGCTCACTCCACTGGGCGGCATATCGCGAAAGCCGCACTGCATCGCTGGAATAGCCTTTAGAGGTCAGCCAGCTTTTTTCCACCTGAAAATCTAGCTCTGCGGTGCTTATCTTCGCGTCGCTCAGATTGACAAGGTCTACCTGTATGTAACTATACACTTCTGCGTTCGGCGTGCCTGCCGGGGAGGAGCTTATTTTCTTTATAGTTATGCTAACGTTTGAAAGGTCGGCAGATGATATGAAAGCTATCCTTCTTACGCCCGTCTCTGCAGGGCTGTCAATGTCTATGCCTACTTCCATATTCTTTGCCGTTGAAGGTATCCGTATGACAGTTTCACTGCTCGCAGTCTTGACAGTCGTGCCTTCCGGAGCTTTGGCTTTTGCAAGGCTTCCGCCGCTTCCACCTCCACTACTACTACTGCTGCTTCCTGATGTAGTGGCAGTGGTAGATGCTATAGTGACAGACAAAGTTCCTGTTCCTGTGCCGCCGGGCGTGCTCGTGGCGGTCAGCGTAAACGCGCACGTTCCCGTAGCAGAGCCAGCGCTCACCGACCAGCTTTGCGACGAGCTGGCAAGCCCTGCTACCGTGCCCACGGTACGCGAAGCATCGGTTATCGTGCATTTGCCGTTGCTATCCACTAACGTTGCCGTCATTGCAGCAGTCGAGCCGGCTATTTCCGTGCCCGTGTTCTGGATGGTGGCAGAAACAGTGAAGGATGCGCTCGGAGCCACGCTATTGTCGCTGTCCGATGATGTAAGAGAAACTATGCTTAAGTCAGCCGCCGAATTGATGGTTACCTGACCACAATCTGCAGTGCACGTTCCACCCATGTCTATGCACACGTCATTAGAGCCATCCGAATTAGGCGTAATTGTGAAATCAAGGCTTTTGGATTCCCCTGCAGTTATGCTGGATATGACCTGTGATGTTGTTTCGCCGCTGAACCAGTTGCCAAGTATTGTAGCTGTCACGCTTGATTGCGATTGCGATTGCTGGTTGGTCACGCTTGACGTGAGAGTTCCTGAAGAGCCCTTGGTCATGCTTGACGTCGTAAGAGAGCAGGTATACTGGGCGGACGAGCATGCGTTGGAACAGGCGGAGTAAGACACAGGCAGCATAGTCAATGCCAGAATAATCGCCAGTCCGAATATGTATTTCACTTTCATGTCATCACACCGATTCAAATCCGTATGTGGTTGATACCGTGTTCAATGCCGTGTCTCTCGGCACTATGCTTATTGTTCCTGACCAATTCCCTTTCTGCGTCACGTTGAACGTCCAGTTGAATTGGCGCGCAACGCCGCTTTGCATGACGACGTTACCGTACGTCAAGTTCGTATGGTTTATTGCCAGCGCTGATGAGTTTGTGTTGTGCAACGGGAGCGTAATGGTTACGTCTGCGTTGGTTTGTGAACCTGGGCTGGTAGCTATCACTGAAATGTTGAACATCTCGCTGTATCGTCCTGCGCTCGTCGTGCCGTTCCCTCGCACGAACCCAAGCCGTTGGTTGTCGTTGACATAAGTATTGGTTGAATTGGCGTTCGTGAAGTTATGCACGAGTTTTGCGTCTATCCTTACGTCGTTTTGAGATACAGTAACACCACGTCCTCCGGTTGTGCTCGCATTGCCATATTTTATCAGATATTCCATCCATAGCTGTCCAGTCGGCCACTTGAAGCTGCCGGAAGGCGTTATGTTAAGTATTGCCTGTCCAGTAGCGTTAGTAATGTTAAAGGTGGCAGTGAAGTTCGTTGCCGAGGTGTTCACCTCCTGTCCAGTTGACGAGAGATAGATTCTACTAAACGTTACGTTAGCGTTAGAGAGATTCTTGTGACCGTCGTAATCAATGGTCATCCTTATAGTGGAGCTTATGTTCTGAGTCGGCGTTATCGTGCTTATGCCAGTCATTCTGCCCCACGCACTCGGGAATTCCACGCCTATACTGCCGTAGAAGTATTGCGTAGTTCCGGATTTCACGGCACTGAATTTCATATCATAATATACCCATCCATGAGGCCCGGTGAACCATGTCACGTTCGCCCCAGGAGGCGTGATATTCAGCTCCAGCCTGCCGGAGGGACCTATAAGATGGCTTCCAAGCGTGATGTCCACTTCGTATCTTGTGCATGTATACATGCATGACCAGTATCCTATAGTCACATTCGTTACGTTAACGTTCGGCGAGCCTGTCACGTTTACACGCATCGTTTCATTTATCATGTAGCTCCACCTGTACGTCTCACCGGCTAAGAATTCGTAAGGTCTTAGCACCTTGCCGGAAACGGAGAATGGCGACACCGTGAAGTGCGCGTAAGCCGAAGCCGTGGAGTTTTGCGTGTCATTTACCACAAAGTTCACAGCATATCCTCCCTGTGACAGGTTGGTGGTGTTTACGTTCAGCCTGTTAGTAGTATGATTGAATGAATATATCAATGCGGATGTGTTTATCGCGTTGCAATATGAACTGCACGCCATGACACTCGTTATTTGCAGACCCGTAAGCTGCACTGGTCCCGAAGGGCTGGTTGCCATGACTATTATGGTAGCGTTCGCTCCGGTTTCGACTTCCATGCTTTCAGCATACGCAAACAGGTCAAATGCTCTTAAGGAAAACCATGCGTCGGTAAACGCCGTGTTGCCGTTGGCATCTTTGACGCTGAACTTCGCCTTGTAATCGCCTGATTTCAGGCCTGCGCCAATAGGAGTGATATTTATTTCGATGTCGCCTCTTGTGGCGGGATTGGCAGTTACCGCCGTAACGCTGTAATGCGTTCCGTTAATCATAACTGTGCCGTTTGTGTTGCTTTCAAGCCTGTTAATGTCAACTATCACGTTGCCGCTATAATATCCTGAATAGTCCGGAGTCCTGACGCTCACCCTTACGGATACGTTATTCTTCGGGTGGTTGGACCACGACATCACCCACGAACCTACGCCAAAGAGCCGGACGTCATACCATGCATGGGCAGTCACCGCGCTTCCGGTTGCGACACCGGCCGGCGTGGTTTTCGTAAGGTTTAAGACAACTTCATAATTGCCCTCGTCCCATCCGCCCGACTTGCTGATATTTATTATAAGACGCGTGACTGGCACCGTGGAGTTTGTCGTCTTCACAGTGAATCCTGTCACTTCGCTTCTTGCCCATGTGCTCCTGTCGTACTTGTATATAGTTATCTGTGGCGTGGCACCGGTATATGACGCGTTGAGAGTCACGTAACTTCCGGCAAGCGTGCCCTGCGCGTTTATCAGTATGTCGTCAGACGAGCCGTAATTATATTTCTCCGTCCACGTGGATGGGGTGAAATCTCTGACCTCAAACCACATGTAACTTCTTTTCACGTCCGAGCTTTGGTTTATTTTAAGCGTTGCCTGATATTGCCCAGTGGGAAGATTCTGGTAAAGCGTGACATTCATCGTCTTGTTGTATCTGTGGGCGTTGCTTGTGGCATCCGACCATAGAGAAGACGAAACCATCGAGCCTGTCATCGTCTCCATTATGCTCTCAACGTTCACTTCCGTCGCTCCCGTGTAAGGACGTCCGGTTGACGGGTCTGTTATCATGCAGGTTATGGTAACATTGGTGCCTCCCTGCACGTCCGACCATATGGGCCTGTAGCAACTGACAGTGAACGTTTCCACGCGGAAGCCCCACTGGGCAGATTCCGTACCTAAAGAATTATTGAACTTTGCTTCCACAAAATAATCGCCGGATGTCCATGTGCCGCCCGCGACACCGCTACTTAACGGCTTAACAACGAACGTTCCCACGCCCGGTATAAGTATGTTACCTGTGCCCTTTATGGTCCCGTCTTTGCTCGTTACGTTGTAATCCGTTCCCTCTCTCAGAACAGTCTCTCCCGTGCTAAAGTCAAATCGTGCCACCTTCACGGATTTTAAGGTAGAGTTATAATACGTCACGCCTGCCTGAACCGAAGTCACGCCTGTTGACCCACCGAAGCCGCCGCTTTCGCCCAAATCCTGTATATATTCTATGGACCAGTTATTATTCGTCTCGCCAAAGCTGCCTGGTCCGCGCATGCCGACTTTATAAAACTGCCCGGTTGTGGAATTGATGCAGAAGTATGCCGTATGGCTGGCATTGTAAGCGCCTTCTGCCGTCATGTTAGTTGTGTTTCTGTAGCCTGTATTAGAGCGTATCGGGTTAAAGCCCGGATTCTGGCATTTCATCGTCTGGAATGGCCCGCCGCTATCGAAATCTTTTAACGTTTTTTCCGAAACAACGCACGGGCTAAAGCTGTTGTTCACGCATCCCATGAACGCGATGGATGCGTTTCTCTTTACCCCCAATACAGTCAAGTTCGTTGCTGACAGGTTGGCTTCAAACGTGTTGGCGCCTCTGGCGGTTATGTTTATGTCCGGCCATGTGTCACCGTCTATATCATAACCTGCCCCGAACGTCACTATATCCTCTTTGAACACAACACTTGGTCCGCTTCCGCCTCCGGAACCGCCACTACCACCAGAGCCTCCACCGCTGCATGTCGTATCTTCAGGCGGGCATCCTCCTCCGAACCTGTTTCTCATCCATGAGGGATCAGAAGATATAGTCGCAGTGAAGTTTATCTGGTCAGAGGTGCCGTATGTCCATGAGCTTGTGCTTATTTCCGCGAAAAAGTTCTTGACCATGAAGAATCCCTGCACCTGATCCGTGGACGTGCCATTGGTAACGTCCATGACTGCCAAATAGTTTCCTGTGGCCCACCCGCCACTCGGAACCGGCAGAGTCATGACGACTTGCCCCGAAGAGTCAGTGGTTCCCTGTGACACAGTTTCTGTATACGCAAGTTCAGCAGGAGGGAAACTCTGGAACGACAATATCTTGCTCAAGGAAACAGTAAGGTTTGCAGCCGGCCTGTAGTTCACCACGTTGAACACGTCCACCTGCAGCGTCACATTCTCTGTAGTGCCTATTGTGAAGTCGTCCATTTTCGTAGTCGGGTTTATGGGTCTCCCGAACCCTTCAAATATTTTGGACATGAAGAACCCTTCACCAGTGTCAAGCTGCCCTGAAAGATTAACCCGAACCTTGATTATATAAAATCCGGACTTCCATCCGGTGCTCGGCGCGGAAATGACCGTGCTGTTCGAACCGCTGATATTGAGCCTTGCGGCAGTGCCTGTTATGAGTTTCGGCGGGAATATGAATTCGCCTGCGTTGCCGCCGTAATACGCGCCAAGTACATCCAGCGTGCCCTGTTGCGATACGGATTGCCACGTACCGGGCTCACGAACCGCAACGGAAACATTTATGCCTGTATTGGGTCCCACGTTCCAG
Organism: archaeon; assembly: GCA_035289125.1. GTDB lineage: Archaea > Aenigmatarchaeota > Aenigmatarchaeia > GW2011-AR5 > GW2011-AR5 > JACQID01. The sequence goes on from DATDXW010000072.1 coordinate 12,250, forward strand.
TTGTTGAAGCTTGAAAATCCAAAAGTTGAAGCGGTTGTGGATGTGTTTGCTGTCACACGAACGTCCATGAAGAATCTTCTTACATCAAAGAACCCTTCTGCATCATCCGTTTTGTTGTCCGACGTGGAAATGTTGAAAAACGCAATATAAAAGCCTCCTGTCCAGTTCTGCCCGTTGACATTGGAAGTCATGCTCACCGTGCACGCGCCTGTGGTATCGGTAACACAATTCGTTATAGTAGCAGACGATGTCCAATCCTCCTCAGTGTTGAGGTTCATCAGTTTCGTAAGGGTTACCTGTGCGCCCTGTATTGCGGAGCCTCCGCCAACGCCGAAGAGTCCGCCTGAAACCGCGGCCGGCCCGCCGCCAAACGAGCCTTTGGACATGAAACCTTCATTGCCCTGCTTCTCGGATGCGCTAGTCACAGTGACGCTGAGTTGCGCCGTGTCGTTAGGCCTGAAAAACCAGAAATATCCCGGACCCGGACCGCCTGTGCCAGGACTGCCGCCGCCGCCTCCTACGCTTGCCGGTCTTACAGAAACATCAAGAGCGCTGACCTCTATCTTTCCATCTGCCGCAGCACTGCCCACTGAAGTGTCAATCTTTGCGCGGACGAAATAGTCACCGCCATTTTTCGGAGCGGTAAGATTCATGTAAGTATAGTTACCGGACGTGTATGTCGCGTTCGTGCCAAAGAGCGACGTGGCATCTCCGCCATTTTTGTTGGAAATGCTATAACTGGAAACACCAGTAACCGGCACGGCTCCGGAAAGGTTTTGAGCAGAAAATCTCAACACTATCTTTTTCCCTGCTATGAAATCCCTCACAGGGGTGGCTTCAGGAAAATTATCGAATGAAACTATGGCGCTTTTCGCCCTTTGTATGGAAAAATATCCCGCACCCGATGCCGATCCGAAGCTATCGTTCACATTTATAATTACTTTATAAGTGCCTGACGGCGAAGAGGCAGGCATCGTAAAGGTCATCTTGTATTTCCCATCCGTGCTTACTTGGTCAGTAACAATCGGGGATATTCCCGTGTCTACGTCCGACTGGTCCCGCACTTTCGTGCCTGACGTTATAGTCGTCGCCTTTCCTGCGATATTGTCACCGGTAGAAGCATTCTTGAGCTTCACTGCCAGCAAAACAACCGAGCCGGGGTAATAAGCAAGCTGACCGTCCCATGGTCCTATCTCTATCACATACGCTCTGATTTCAAACGCGCCCCTCAATTCCTTGGATAAGTTTGAGCCCTGCGGTGTTACCGTCGCTATCACGGAATACAAACCTTCTGCTTGTGAAGAGAATGTATCCTCGTAAACTCCGGTAACGGCAAGCCCTGAGCTGTCCGTGGCCTGGCTCATAGACGCTATCGTTATCTGCGAGTTGTTGGGCGGAATTATGACCAGTTGCTTCGTAGACGCAGTCATGCCGTTTCCATTTGCATTCTTTACGGTAACTCTTATTGTAATATTATCGCCTTTCCCTGCTACGCCAGGAGAAACCTTCATTGCCGCGCTGAATCCTCCTACAAGGAGAGGGACAACCGTCTCGAAGTTGTTTATTTCCATCATATACTCCCCTTCCGCGGCGGGCGCAGTGAACGACGTTGAGCATTTCCCGACGCTGTCCGTGGTGCAGGATGTAATCGTGCTTATTGTGCTGCCGTTTTTGTATCGCACGGTGGGGGCGATGATTACAGACGCCACGCCATTGCCATTGATATCAATGACGTTGGCAGTCATGACAACCGTGCTGGAAGGCGTGTAAGATACTTTGTTAAGCGATATCTGCATAGTGGAGTAAGATAGTATTTTTATGAAATGCGTTACAGATACGGAAGAAGATGTTGCCACGATGGTATAATTGCCCGTGTTTGCCAGCGAGAATGTATAGTTCATTTCGCCTGAAGAATTTGTTGTTCCTGAAGAGCTTTTGACGTCCGTGCCGGAAGAATCCTTGACCGATATGGAAACCGACTGGTTCGAAAGAGCCGAACTGTTTTCAGAAACAAGAACGGACGCATAGATGCTTTCATTCGCTGAATACACGTAATCGTTTGTCTTGACGGAAACCTGAACTGCAAAAGTAGGAAGAGCTATCAGCAGAAACGCCAATACTATTGCATAATAGGTACGCATTTTTCCCAACTACTACACACCCTGTTATTACAATGACGCCATGCCATATATAAAGTTTTTCTCCGCGCAGGCTTTGTTTAAAAAAGCCAAATTGACATTTACATTGTAAAGTTATTACAATAATCATAACATATGAGAGCAAAAATCAGGCCGTTCGGTAACTTCCTTGGCATAATTTTGCCGAAAGATATCCTCGATGCATGGGATTGAAAGATGGCGATGAGATCGACATTGAAATGAAACAGGAACAGATTGAACTTATTCTGAAAGGCCGTAGTTCTGAGAAATAATGGAATGATTGCTAGTATCCTATAACAAGCACGCCATTTAATGGCAGCTGTAGTCTCTGACTCGAATATAGTGTATTAAAAAAAGATATAACCTTTTCAAAATCCGGATTACCACGATAGTTTTTCCTGACAGCTATCACAAGATACTCGACATCGTACATTACACAGGTTTCAAAGAGGTCTTTTAGAAACTGATAGTTTGTTACGGCTCTGCCCGCCTCAACTTCTATAACAGTTTTCGTAATTTTATTATACGCGTCTGCATCAAATGACCTTTCTGCTTCGCCATTCAACCCAAAAAGTACAGGAACCCGTATCTTATCCAAACCCTTCTTACTTTTCTCTACCTTAAACCCCTGTTCTATCAGGAGTTTTTTAGGAATGTTAAGACGCCATCACTGTTTAAACAAAGCTATCCGGGCAGATTTTGTTGTAGTAGTAATGAATAATATGGGATGCGACTCGCGAAAGAGGGTAAGTCATAATATGGCATCGACTTGACGCAAACCGACGCGCCGCGCGCGTCATACAGCATCAAGGGGATAGTGAGGGGTATTTTTATATCTGCTCGAAGTAATTTTAGAAAGCGCCGGGCTGACAGATCGGCTATGTAGCTGCCTGCAAAGCAGCTTAGGGGAGTTCGACTCTCCCGCCCGGCTTTTCTTCGTGACTTGTTTACAACCCGCTCATTGAAAACGCCCCTTTTTGGCTCGTTTTCTAAAAATAAAGGAGGATTTCCGTTTAATAGCCAACAAACATTTAAATATTAGATTATTCTAATATATTAATATGAAAGAACTCTACGAAATTCATGCTGAAATGTGTAAAGTATTCTCAAATTCAACCAGGTTAGAGATATTGAATTTATTGAGAGATGAGGAGTTATCTGTTACGGAACTTATCAATAAAGCAAAATTAAGCCAAGCCAATATCTCCCAACATTTGTCAATTATGAAGTCCAAGGGAATTGTCGCGTCAAACAGGAAAGGCAAGAATATCTATTACAAGCTTACAAACCCAAAAATCATCAAAGCATTTGATATAATAAGAGATGTTTTGGCTGAAAAATTAAAGAAAAACGGAAAAAGTGTTAAGAATTATAAGGCGAAAGCATGAGAAAAATATTTTTTACGATGATGGTCGTTATATTAATGGGCATGGGTTTAGTTTTTGCATACGAGCATGATTTTGATGACGCCAAACAACTTATAGATTCTGAAATCAGTTGCGATGAATTAAGCGATGAACAACTCGAAATGATTGGAAAGTATTATATGGAACAAATGCATCCTGGCGAAGCCCATGAAATGATAGACAAGATGATGGGCGGCGACGGATCTGAAAGTTTAAAGCAGATGCATATTCAAATGGCAAAAAGGCTTTATTGTAATGAAGATGTTGGCAGAATGACGGGGGGAGGTATGATGAACATGATGATAAATAATATGATGGGTTCTGGAATGATAGTAAATTGGGTATACGGGTTTAGTTATTGGAATTTTATAAATATCCTCTATATAATTCTCCTAATTGGGCTCATAATTTTAGTTTATATATGGATTCTAAAATTATGGAAAAACGTGCAAAATAAAGGCGGCAAAAAATGAAATTTGGAATTATAATAAGCACGAATGAAGCAGAAGTTGTCTGGAACGCTTTTAGGTTTGGAGTTACGTCATTAAAAGCAAATCACGAAGTAAAGGTTTTCTTAATAAATAAAGGAGTTGAAGTTGAAGAAATTAAAGATGAAAAATATAATGTTAAAGAACAGACGGATTTATTCATTAAAAGCAAGGGGCAGATATTAGCTTGTGGGACATGCCTGCAGGCAAGAAAAAAAGAAGGCAGTAAAGTTTGCCCAATCTCAACTATGAAAGATTTGTTAAAGTTGGTTGAAGAATCTGACAAAGTTTTGACGTTTAGTTAGCGATTTCTTGTCTTCCTGCGATAAGAACCTGTCATTATCTTTCATAATCATCCGACGTTGATTATCTGCTCGTCAAGTTCTTTCCCGCTCACGTTCTTCTCCTTGTGCATGCCGAGGAGCATCGTTATTATTTTTAGCAGCAACGCTGCCATTATGAAAACCGTGACTGCCATGCCCGTTTGCCTCGTCAGGACTTTGCCGCTTTCTATTAGTGCGACATGCGCCAGCACCGCGATGAGCGCCACGTAGCCCGTTCGCTGCAACGCTTTCCAGTTGTCGTAACCAAGCGTTTTAAGCCACGATGCCGTAGAAGTAAGCGCCATCATTGTAAATATCACAAAAGCTATCGCCGCGAACGCAAGCGAGCCTACGTCTGCCAGTGCTATAGCTCTGTCTTCTCCGAGCATAACGAAAACGGACAGCAGCACGTGCAACGAAACCAGCCCGTAGCCGTAAAG